>NZ_JBHYHC010000005.1:0-166060 GCF_042738955.1 Umezawaea sp. NPDC059074 | reverse complement strand
GCTGAACCCCCGATTGCGCCGATTATCCCACCCTCTTTCGCTTTGTCAAGCCTGGAAAGACGGCTTGACAAAGCGAAAGAGGGTGGGGGCGCAAAAACAATCGGGGGTTGCCAGGGTTGGGGGTTAAAAGAACCTGCCGGCACGGTCTGGTTTGGTCCCGGTGCGGGTGCCGGCCGGGGGCCGGAAGAAGACAGTGCGGTTGGGATCGGTGCCAGTGGCGGCCGGGGGCCGGAAGATATTTAGTCCAGTTCCGTGCGGTGCTAGTGGCGGCCGGGGGCCCAAAGGGCCGTTGCGATTGGTCTCGGTGCGGGTGCCGGCCGGGGGCCGGAAGAGAAGGCCAGATCCGTGCGGTGCAGGTAGGGCCGGGGCCGGGGCTGGGTGCGTTGTGGTTGCTTCCCTGGTCTGGCACTTTTGCTCAGGCCAGGTCTGAGAGCCACTGTTCTACGCCTGCTACGTGGACTGTGGTCCAGGAGCGGGCCAGTTCGGTTTCTCGTAGTGCCAGTGCGTCCACAATGGCTCGGTGTTCTGCGATCGTGCGTTCCGCTGCTCCGGCTTGGGCTATGCCTCGCCAGATGCGCACTCGCACTGTGGGGCCTGCCAGGGTGTCCAGTAGTTGGGCCAGGTAGGCGTTGCCGGAGCACTTGGCGATCGCGCGGTGGAACTCGAGGTCGTGGTCTACCAGTTCCTCTACCGACCTGGCGTTTTCGCCCGCGTCGCACATGGCTCTGAGGGTGGCGATCTCGTCCGGGGTGATGCGTTGTGCTGCCATCGCTGAGGCTGCGGGTTCCAGGATTCGTCTTACCTGGAGGACTTCCAGGACCGAGTCTTCTCCTCGGTGGAGGTCCAGGACGAACGACAGGGCTCCGAGGAGGTCGTCCGCGCGGAGGCTGGAGACGTACGTGCCGTCGCCCTGGCGGACGTCGAGGACTCGCACCAGTGACAAGGCCTTCACCGCTTCTCGCAGGGAGTTGCGGGAGAGGCCCAGGCGTTCTGCCAGGTCCGCTTCGCGGGGAAGTCGGTCGCCCGGCTTCAACTCCCCGCTGACGATCATCTCTTTGACACGCAGGATCGCGTCGTCCGTGACTGCCACGGCACCCTCGACTCGGTAGTAGACCTCGGATGTCTGGTGTCCAGTATGGGCTACTCGTGTGGGTTCCGCGTGTCCCCTCCTTGTTCATGTCCGACTGATCGTGGACTTAGTCGGTTATCTTCTCACCGGACGTGACTAAATCAGTGTTTTGCCGCCATAATGGTCTGGACCATTTGAGGAGGGACCTTGGACACGGTTGTCGCAGCCCCGCGAGCACTACTCGGTCGCACCATCACCGGTCCCGCCTACGTGCGCATCCGGGCCGGGCGGATCGTCGAGGTCGTCGCGGGTGAACCGCCTGCTGGCGCCGAAGTGCTGGCCGACGGACTGCTCACCCCCGGTCTGGTGGACATCCAGATCAACGGGGCGGTCGGTGTCGACTTCGCCGAAGTGGACACCGCGAGCATGAGGGTGGTGGCCGAGGCGTTGCCGCAGACCGGGGTGACCCGGTTCCTGCCCACGCTGATCACCGCCCCCGTGCCGATCGCCATCCGGCAGGCCCGCGCGGTGCTGGCGGCCTCCGCCGCGCTGCCCGAGGGGGTCGGCGCGCGGCCGTTGGGGGTGCACTTCGAAGGACCGTTCCTGTCGCCCAAACGACCCGGTGTGCACGACCCGGCGTTGATGGTCGAACCCGGCGCCGCCCAGATCGACGAGCTGCTGGCCGACGAGACGTTGCGGCGGGCGCTGCGGATGGTCACGCTGGCCCCGGAGCAGCCCGGTGGGCTGGAAGCCGTTCGGCGGCTGTCCGAGGCCGGGATCCTGGTGGCCGTCGGGCACAGCGACGCCACGGGGTCGCAGACGCGCGCCGCGGCGGACGCGGGCGCGCGGATGGTGACCCACCTGTTCAACGCGCAGCGGCCGTTGGGGCACCGGGAACCGGGTGTGCCCGGAGTGGCGCTGGTGGACGAGCGGTTCACGCTCGGGCTCATCGCCGACCTGGCGCACGTGGGGCCGGACGTCTGCCGGTTGGTGTTCAACGCCGCAGGGCACCGGGTGGCGCTGGTGACCGACGCCGTCGCCGCCGCGGGGATGCCGCCGGGGCGCTACCAGCTCGGCGGGGCCGACGTGCTGCTGACCGAGGACGGGGTGCCCCGGTCGCCGGAGGGGACCATCGCGGGCAGCGCGCTGACGTTGGACCGGGCCGTGCGGAACATCGTGTCGGTCGGTGTGGACGTCGCCGACGCCCTGGCCTCGGCGACGATCATCCCCGCCGAGGTCATCGGGGAGTCGGGGCTCGGGCGCTTGGCGCCGGGGGCCGTGGCCGACCTGGTGTGGTGGGACGAGGACCTCAACCCGCGCAAGGTCTGGGTGGACGGGGCGGTCGTGTTCGACGCGGACGCCGGTGGCGTGCTGGCCCCGGCTGTGGGGTACGCGACCGCCGGGCAGTGACCTGGGGGGAACCGGGGGGGGTGGCGGGGGCCTTGCGACCGTGGTCGCGGGGTCCCCGTTGGTGTTCCGGGAGTGAGAACGGAAGAGGGGCCCTCCGGGTGGAGGGCCCCTCTTCCGTTGCGGTCTAGCGGGTGCGGGTGACCTTCTTCAGGCCGCGCGGGCTGTCCGGGTCGCCGCCGCGGGCCAGCGCGAGGCCGTGGGCCAGGCGTTGGACGGGGAGGATCTCCAGGATGGGGGCCACTTCCTCGGCCGTTTCCGCGACCGGGATGCGCAGGGCCGCGGAGACCTTGTCGGCCGCCGAGCCGACCGCGAGCACGTCCGCGCCGCGGCCGTGGACGACGTCCAGGACCTCGTGGAGGGCGTCGCCGCCCTTGCCGGTGCTGGTGACCGCGAGGACGGCCGTCTCGCCGTCCACGGCGGCCACGGGGCCGTGCAGGAGGTCCGCGCCGGAGTAGGCGCGGGCGCCCAGGTAGCTGGTCTCCGCGAGCTTGAGGGCCGCTTCCAGCGCCGTGGGGAGCGAGAAGCCGCGGCCGGTGGTGAGGACGCGGTCCACGAAGCGGTAGCGCTGCACGGCTTCCGCCACCGCGTCGTTCGACGCGTCCAAAGTGGACTGGGCGAGGTCGCCGAGGTTGGCGGCGTGTTCGCCGTTCCCGCCGCGGATGGCGTCGAACAGCAGGTACAGCGCCAGCAGCGTCGCCGAGTAGGTCTTGGTGGCAGCCACGGCGTGCTCGACGCCCGCGCGGACGTCGACCGACAGCTCGGCCGCGCCGTTGAGGGGCGAGTCGGACGTGTTGGTGACCGCCACGGTCAACGCGCCCTGCGCGCGGGCGGCCTGCGTGACCTCCAGGAGGTCCGGGGAGCCGCCGCTCTGGCTGACCGACACGACGAGGACGTCGCGCAGGTCCGGCTTGCCGCCGTACAGCGTGGTCGTGGAGGGGGAGACGAGGCCTGCGGGGAGTTGCAGGAGGACCTCGGTCAGGTACTTCGCGTAGAGGGCCGCGTGGTCGCTGGAACCGCGGGCCGCGAACAGGACGAACCTGGGTTTGCGGTCGCGGACGACCGCGGCGACCTCCGCGATCTCGGCACGCCGCTGGACGAGGTCGGCGAAGATCGCTGGCTGTTGCGCGATCTCCGCCGCCATGTGCTGGCCGGGCTGCTGCTCGGTCATCTCGTAACCCCTGTCAGGTGGTCTTGAGGCGGCTTGAGGCGATGCGCTCTGCCGCGGCTCGCAGGCACACCCGTGAACCGCCATGGGTGTTCACGCGGGCGGCAGTGCCCAGGTCCGGACCGGGCACGCCGGTTTCGACGTGCACCAGGTCCAGACCAATTCTAGTCATGTCGGCGACCAGATCGCGAGCCCAGGCGTGCCGGTGGGCCTCCCGTGTCACCACGATCACGGTCCGGCCGTCGGCCTTCTCCGCGACCTCCTCGGCGGTGACCGAGTCCGTGGCCAGCACTTCCGTGCCCTCCACGAGCTCGGTGAGGTACGGGCCGAGGCCCCACGGCACCGCGCCGACGGCCTCCGACGGGGCGACGACCAGGTCCACCACGAGCAGTGGACCGGTAATGACCAGCTCGCCGGTGACCTCGACGGCCCTTCGCGCGGCTACCAGGCCGATTTCGGCGTCGTGACCGGTGACGGTCGCGGGAGGGGTGCCGAGCGCCGCGGTGCGGGTCGCTGCTTCTTCGAGGCGCTGGCGGGAGAGGGCGCCGGACTCGACGGCGGCGACGATGCTGTCGATCAGCCACTGGAGGCCGTCGTCGTCGAGGGGCTCGCCGCCGAGGCAGAGGGCGTCCACGCCCGCCGCGAGGGCGCGCACGGAGCCCTGGGCGAGGTCGCCGCCCACGGCCTTCATGTCGAGGCCGTCGGTGATGATCGCGCCGGTGAAGCCCAGCTCGTCGCGGAGCACGGCGATGGCCTTGGGGTTGAGCGTGGCCGGTGCCTCGCCCCACTCGGGGATGACGAGGTGCCCGGTCATCACCGAGCGGACGCCCGCGGCGATGGCGGCCCGGAACGGCACCAGCTCCACGGCGTTCAGCTCGGCGACGGTCCTGGGCAGCACCGGCAGCTCGCGGTGCGAGTCGGCGGTGGACGCGCCGTGGCCGGGGAAGTGCTTGGCGCACGCCGCCACGCCGTCGGCCTGCTGGCCCTCCACGAACGCGGCCACGTGCTCGCCCGCGACGACCGGGTCCGACCCGAAGGCGCGGACGCCGATGATCGGGTCCTCCAGGGTCAGCACGAGGTCGGCCGAGGGCGCCAGGTTGAGGCTGACGCCGCACGCGGCGAGGCGGGCGCCGATGGAGGCGGCCACCTCCCGCGTCAGGGCGAGGTCGCCGGTGGCGCCGAGGGCGTGGTTGCCCGGCACCTCCGAGCCCTTGCCGGCGTCGAGGCGGGTGACGTCGCCACCCTCCTCGTCGATGCCGATGACCACGTCGCCGCGTGCCGCGCGGAGCTGCGCGTTCAACGCGGTGACCTGGTCGTCGTCCACGACGTTGCGGCCGAACAGCACGACGCCGCCCAGCCCGTCGGTCACGCGCTTGAGCAACCAGTCGGGAGCGGTGGTCCCGTGGAAACCCGGTAGCAGGACGGCGGCCGCGAGCCGGTGCAGCGACATGCGCTCTATCCCTTCACGGCACCGGCGGTGACGCCGGTGACCATCTTCCGCTGGACGATGAGGAAGAACACGAGCACGGGCACGGTGAACAGGGCGGACGCGGCCATCGCGCCGCCCCAGTCGGTGCCGAACGCGGACTGGAAGCCGCTCAGCCACACGGGCAGGGTCTCCTTGTCCTCGGCGCGCACCATGACCTTGGCGAACAGGAACTCGTTCCACGCCGTGATGAACGCGAACACCGACGTGGCGACGAGGCCGGGGCCGAGCAGCGGCAGCGTGACGCGCCGGAACGCGCCCCACCGGCCGCAGCCGTCGACCATGGCGGCCTCCTCCAGCTCGATCGGGATGCCGTTCACGAAGCCGCGCAGGGTCCACGCGCAGAACGGCAGCGTCACCGCGAAGTAGATGAGGATCAGCGACGACAGCTGCTGGTACAGGCCGAGGTCGCGCATCATCAGGAACATGGGGATGAGCAGGGCCTCGAACGGCGCCATCTGCGCGACGAGCATGAGCATCACGAAGCCCTTGCGGCCGCGGAAGCGCATGCGGGACAGCGCGAGCGCGGCCAGCAGGCCGATCACCAGCGCCGCCACCACGGCGGACAGCGAGACGAGCAGGCTGTTGCCCAGCGACTGGAGGAAGCCCGGCTTGGTCCACGCGGTGACGAAGTTGCTGTTCGTCACCGACGACGGGATCAGGTCGAAGTCGCTGGAGAGCAGGTCCTTCTTCGGCTTGAGGGCCGTCGTGACCATCCAGTAGGTGGGGAAGGCGAAGAACGCCGCGATGAACACCGCGACGACGTTCGCCGACACCTTCTTCGCGTTCACAGCTTGCCCTCCTGGGTCTGGAGCAGCTTCCGCAGGTAGGACACCGTCAGCAGGGTCAGGATGACGACCATGAGCACGCTCACCGCCGCGGCCACGCCGAAGTGGCTCTGCGAGATGCCCTCCAGGTACTGCAGGACCGGCAGCGTCGTGGAACCGCCGCTCGGCCCACCCTCCTTGAACACCCAGATCTGGGTGAAGACCTTGAAGTCCCACAGCAGCGACAGGAACGTCACCATCATCAGCAGGGGCTTCAGCTCGGGCCAGGTGACCGCCCGGAACGTCTGCCACGCCGTCGCGCCGTCGATGCCCGCGGCCTCGTAGAGGTCCGCGGGGACGCCGATCACGCCCGCGTAGAGGGAGAAGGCGAGGAAGGGGATCGCCTGCCACACGATGAGCAGCCCGATGACCGACAGCGTCGCCGTGCCCGTGGAGAACCACGAGTGGCCCGCGTAGTCGAAGCCGAGCTTCACCAGGATCTTGTTCAGGATCCCGTACTGCTGGTCGAAGATCCACTGGTAGACCGTGGTCGACGCGATGATCGGCATCGCCCACGCCAGCAGCATGCACACCTGGAGCAGGATGCGGATCGGCGTGCTGAGCTGGCGCATCAGCAGCGCGATCACGAGCCCCACCACCACGGAGGTGGCCACCACGACGGCCGTGAAGACCACCGTGCGGACGGTGATCTCCCAGAAGCGCGGGTCGCTCAGGACCTTGGTGTAGTTGTCCAGTCCGACCCACTTGACCTCGCCGCGGACGAGTTCACCCAGGTCGAGCTTGCGGAAACTGGTCACCACCACCGAGACGACCGGGAAACCGATCAGCCACAGGATGCCGATCACGGCGGGGGCCAGCAGCAGGTACGGCAGCAACCGGTCGAAGGCGCTACCCCGGCGGCGCCTCGCGCCGCCCGCAACGGCACGCCGCGGTGCCGGCGAGGAAGTCCTCACCGGCACCGCGGCGTCGGTCGTTTCAACGGCCGTCATCGGGGATCGTCAGCCGCCGAGCAACGCGGTCAGCGCTGTGTTGGCGTCGCCCGTGGCCTGGTCCAGGCTCTTCGCGCCGGTGAGGTACGCGGTGAGCATGTCCTTCAGCGGGTTCTGGCCCGCTTCGACGGCCGCCCACTTCGGCGTGGCCGGGGTGACCTTGCCGTTGGCCGAGGAGGCGGCGAGCGCCTTGCCGACCGGGTTGGAGGCGAGCGAGGCGGTGTCCTTCGAGGTGCCGGGCACGGTGCCTGCGGCGCCGAGCTGGTCCTGGTACTTCTTGCTGCTGAGCAGCTTCAGGTAGCTCTTGGCCAGGTCGACGTTCTTGCTACCGGCCGGGATCGCGAGGTTGGAGCCGCCGAGGAACACGGGAGCGGCCTTGCCGGCGGTCTTGGACGGGATCGGGAACGCGGAGGTCTTCTTCTCCAGGTCCGGGTTGGCCTTGACGGCGCCGCCCAGCTCCCACGGCAGACCGATCATCATCGCCACGTTGCCCGTGCCGAAGACCTCCATCTGCTGCGGCTTGGCCTCGTCGGTGTCCTTCGGGGCCTTGGTGCCGGAGGCGTCGACGAGCTTCTTGTAGAAGTCCACGCCCGCCTTGGCCTGGGCGGAGTCGAGCGAGCCGACGAACTTGTCGCCGTCCTTCTTCGCGACGTCGCCACCCTGGTCCCAGATGAACGAGAGCAGCGTGTACCAGGACTGGCCCGGCAGGTAGAGCGCCTGGAAGTCCGGGTTGGACGCGTTGGCGGTCTTCAGCTTCTCGATCGCGGCCAGCCACTCGTCGTTCGAGGTGGGCGGCGCGGTGATGCCGGCGGCCTCGAACAGGTCCGTCCGGTACAGGACGGTGCGGTTCGACGCGTAGAACGGCAGGCCGAACTGCTTGTTCTCCCACGTGAGGGAGTCCTTGAGGCCGCCGAGCCACTCGCCGCCGTTGAGGTTGGCGGCGTCACCGGTCAGGTCGAGCAGCGTGCCCTCGGACGCGAACTTCGGCGTCTGGGTGTTGCCGAGCTCGATGACGTCCGGCGGGGTGTCGCTGGTCAGCGCCGTGGTCAGCTTCTCCTGGATGCCGCCCCACTTCTGGACCTCGTACTTGACCGTGACGTCCTTGTTCGAGTCCTGGAACTCCTTGTTCAAGGCGTCGGTCAGCGTGGTCGGCGCGGAGCCGTCCATCAGCCAGACCGTCAGGGTCTTCGGGCCGCTCGACTCAGCGGCCGTCGTACCCGACGGGCTCGTGCCACATCCGGCCACGGTTACCGCCAGTGCGGCGGCACCAACGGCAAGTCCTCTCCAGCCCTTCACGTTTGCGCCCTTTCAGAAGCCCGGTCGAACATCGACCGGGACCAGCCAAGTGGTGTAGACCAATGCGGCCTAGAGTGTGCCGCGCCACAGCCCCTGTCAAGCACGTTGCCGAGACGTTGCAAAGTCATCCGACGAATTTCCTATGGCTTGTCGGGGGTTCGAACGCACGATCCGGCGCGGACAAGGCATCCTGTGGGTGGAGCCGCGATGCTGTACGAGGAGGAAGGCCATGCTGGAGACGACGCCTGGAGCAGGCGTGGACGCCAGGTCTCGTGCGCAACGCGAGCCGAAGTACTGGGGACTCAAGCGGCACCTGCTGGACCTGTTGCGCGCGCTGCCGCCCGGATCCCCCATCCCGACCGAACGGTCGCTGGCCGCGGACTTCGACGTGTCGAGGACCACGGTCCGCCAGGCGCTCGCCGAGCTGACCGTCGAAGGACGGCTGCTCAGGGTGCAGGGCAAGGGAACCTTCGCGGCCGAGCCGAAGGTCGCGCAGCGCCTTCAGCTGTCTTCGTACACAGAGGACATGCGAGCTCAGGGCCGCAAGCCGTCGTCACGGCTGATCGAGGCGTCCGAGTTGCCCGCCGAAGCGGAACTGGCCAGGTTCCTCGGCGTGCGGGCGGGCGCGAAGGTGCTCAGGCTGCACCGGTTGCGGCTCGCCGACGACGAGCCCATGGCCATCGAGACGACCCACCTCGCGCTGGGCCGGTTCCGCGGCCTGCGCCGCTACCTCGCCCCCGGCACCTCGCTCTACCAGGTGCTCCGGGAGCGGTTCGGCGTCGAGATGGGCCACGCCGAGGAGACGATCGAGACCGCTCTCGCCAGCCCCGAGGAGGCCGAACTCCTGGGCGCGGACATCGGCCTGCCGATGCTGCTGCTGTCGAGGCACTCGTTCGACACCGAGGGCAACCCCGTGGAGTGGGTGCGAAGCGTGTACCGGGGGGACCGGTACAAGTTCGTGGCCACTCTCAACCGCCCGGCGGGCTGATTGTCGACAAGCCGCTCCGCGCTCGTCGCGGAGCGGCTTTTCCGCACTCGTGAACGGCCATTCGGCGCACTGGTCATAACCACGTCGGCGCAGGTCAGATCGATCCGGAAGTCCACTTTCGGACAACGTGACACTAGTTCGCCTATCCGGTTTGGCGATGGAGCCCGAAACTGCCGGACCCCCTCCGCGGGCGGTAATTCGGGGGCGTTCCCGATCAGGGGACCTCGGTGTCGCAGTGGCCTTGTTCACCGGTTTGGGCCCGTCGTGGACACCCGGCCGTAACACCTCTGGGCTGCGGTCCCGGCGGCGGATGAACCGGCCGCGGGCCCGGCCAAGCGTCCCATAGGGTGAAATTCGGGCCTGAGTCCCATAGGGATTTCGAATGGCTCGTGGCGTTGTCGTGACCTTCCCGGCACCGGCTCGACGGAGCCCGCGCCACCGGACGGGGTCACAATGGCGCCGTGGTGACCACCGAAGTGATCGTCTGGGGCACTCCCAGGGCCAAGGCCGTGCTCGCGACCACCATCGTCGGCTCGGGCATGGCGATGCTGGACAGCACGATCGTCAACGTCGCGCTGCCGAAGATCGGCGAGGAGCTGCACGCGTCCGTCGCGGGCCTCCAGTGGATCCTCGACGGCTACCTGCTGTCCCTCGCGGCGCTGATCCTCGTGGCCGGGTCGCTCGGCGACCGCTACGGCCGCAGGCGCATGTTCACCTTCGGCGTCCTCTGGTTCGGCGCGGCCTCGCTGCTGTGCGGCCTGGCGCCCACCACGGAACTGCTGGTCGCGGCCCGCATCCTCCAAGGTGTGGGCGGCGCGCTGCTGACGCCGGGCTCGCTGGCGATCCTCCAGTCCACGTTCGCCCGCAAGGACCGGTCGCGGGCGATCGGCGCGTGGTCGGGCCTCGGGGGCATCGCGTCGGCCGTCGGCCCGCTCGCGGGCGGCCTGCTGGTGCAGGCCGGGAGCTGGCGGCTGGCGTTCCTCATCAACGTGCCGATCGCCGTCGTGTGCGTGTGGATGGCCCGCAGGTTCGTCCCGGAGTCCCGCGACGAGACCCTGACCGGCCACCCGAACATCCTCGGCTCCGTGGTCGGCGCGCTCGGTCTCGCGGGCCTCACCGGCGCGCTGGTCGAGGCCCCCGCACGCGGCGTCGGCGACCCGCTGGTCCTCGGAGCGGCCGTCGTCGGGATCGTCGGCTTGATCGCCTTCGGCCTGCTCCAGGTCCGCGGCCACACCCCGCTCGTCCCGCCGCAGCTGTTCGCCAACCGCACGTTCGTCCTGGCCAACGCCCTGACGTTCCTGATGTACGCGGCGCTGGGCGGCGTGCTGGTGCTGATGATCCTCCAGCTCCAGGTGTCGCTGCACTACTCGCCGACGGCCGCGGGACTGGCCGGTCTGCCGATCACGATCATCATGCTGGTGCTGTCCGCGCGGTCCGGCCGCCTGGCCCAGCGCGTCGGCCCCCGCACCCAACTGGTGGTCGGACCGCTCCTGGTCGCGACCGGCATGCTCCTGCTGCGCAACGCCGAACCCGGAGCCACCTACCTCACCGGCGTCCTCCCCGGCATCGTCGTCTTCGGCCTCGGCCTGGCCACGGTCGTCGCCCCCGTCACGGCCACCGTGCTCGCCGCCGCCCCCGACCGCTTCGCGGGCGTCGCCTCGGGCGTGAACAACGCCGTAGCCCGGACCGGCAGCCTCGTCGCCGTGGCGGCCCTGCCCGCGCTGTCCGGGCTCACCGGCACCGCGTACACCGATCCCACCGCGATGACGGCGAGCTGGCAGAAGGCCCTGCTCGTGTGCGCGGGCGCGGCCGCCGTCGGCGGGCTGCTGGCGCTGGGCACGGACAACGACACCCTCCGCGACACCCCGCCCCAGCCCGACGCCGAGACGCCCGGCCCCGGCGACTGCCACTCGTGCGGCGTCGAGGGCCCGCCCACGCACGTGCGGGCGGGTCGGACCTAGACCGCCAGGAGTTCCGCCAGCAGCTCCGGGTCCAGGTTCCCGCCGGACACCACCGCCACGGTCCTGCCCAGCGGCAGCTCGTCCCGCCGGTTGAGGTAGGCCGCGACGACGACCGCGCCGCTGGGCTCGGCGATCAGCCGCGACCGCCGGGCCAGCCACGCCACGGCCGCGCGGATCTCGTCCTCGGACACCGTCACGACCCCGTCGACCAGTTCCCGCATGTGGCTGAACGTCAGCTCGGACGGTTCGGCCCGCAGCCCGTCGGCGATCGTCCTGGCCCGCAGCGCGGGCGGCCACGAGGCCGACCGGCGGCCCGCGCGGAGGCTGTCGGCGGCGTCGGCGGCCAGCGCGGGCTCGACGCCGATGACGCGGGCGTCCGGGCACAGGGACTTGATCGCCACGGCCACCCCGGAGATCAGCCCGCCACCGCTGACCGGCACCAGGACGGTCTCCACCGAGGGCAGGTCCTCGGCGATCTCCAGCCCGACGGTGCCCTGCCCGGCGATCACGTCCACGTGGTCGAACGGCGGGATCAGCGTGGCCCCCCGCTGGTGGGCGAGGTACCGGGCGCGGGACTCCCGTTCCGGCATCGGCACCACGTGGACCTCCGCGCCGAGCGCGAGGGTGGCGTCGATCTTCATCTGCGGCGTGTTGTCCGGCACGACGATCGCCGCGGGCACGCCGAACAGCGCGGCCGCGTGGGCGACGGCCTGGGCGTGGTTGCCGCTGGAGTAGGCGACCACCCCCAGCGCTCGGACGTCCTCGGGCAGCCGGGCCAGCGCGTGGTAGGCGCCGCGGATCTTGAACGCGCCCACGGACTGGAGGTTCTCGGGTTTGAGCCACAGCGGTCGGTCGGGGTCGGCCCACGGACACGGCAGGAGCGGGGTTCGCAGCACGGCGGGGGCCACGAGGTCGGCCGCCGCCCGGATGTCGGAAATCGTGACCAGGCGCACCAGGAGATGATGCGTGGTGGTCCTCACCTCCGACCAACCGACACGGCGGTCGACCCGTCCACCTCTCGGACGAGCAGGAAACCGGCTAGCAGTTGAGGATCATGAGCGAGGAGAACGAGAAGAAGACCGGACTGGACCTCAAGCCCGCGCAGATCGCCGCGGGAGCGTTGGCCGCGGTGACCGCGGCCTTCCTGGGATCGAAGTTGAACGTCGCCGGCACTGTCGCCGGCGCCGCTGTCGCCAGTGTCGTGAGCACCATCGGCAGCGCGCTGTACCAGAGCTCCATCGAACGGACCCGCGCCTCGGTGCGGCGGGTCGGCAGCAAGGCGTGGGTGGTAAAACCGGCAGCCGGCCGGACCGATGCCGAGGTCGTCGAGGAGATCGAAGAGGACAAGGTCCACACGGTCCCCGTGACCGAAGTGGACACCGAGGACAAAACACCGGAAACCCGGCGCTGGCCGAGGATCGCGGCCGGGGCGCTGCTGGTGTTCGTGCTCGGGATGCTGGCCGTGACGGGTGTCGAGTGGGTGCGCGGCGCACCGCTCTCCGGCGGCACCGAGGGCACGAGCCTCGGCGCGGTCGTGGGCAAGCCGACCGACCGCAAGCCCGAGGCCCCGCCGCCGAGCGGGGCGTCCACTCCGGACGCCCCGAGCGCCACGACCCCGCCGCCGAGCACGACCTCCGGAGCGCCCTCGACGACGACCGGGTCGAGCGCGCCGAGCACGTCCTCGCAGCCCTCGACGACCCCGTCGTCGACCGCTCTGCAGACGAGCGAGGCGCCCCCCGTGCAGTCCACTCCGGCACCGCCGTCGAGCGTGGGAACGCCGGGGTAAACCGCCGAATCGACCAACTGGCAACAAACCCGATCCGGTGATCGTTTCATTACTCCGAGTAAGAGTTAACAGTCAATAGCTACACACCGGAGTCGAACGGTCGTGAGCTGTGACACACTTCGCCCTCAGATGGCCTCAACCGTCACAGGTCACAGGCCTATAACGTCGCTCGATCGGGTGAATACCGGTGAGTAGACAACCGGGAGGAGGGCTGTGCGAACCGTGGAAACCCCACGACGACGCGTCACTCCGAGGCTTTCCGAGGTCATTTCGCGACCCTCATCCGAACGGGCATGGCACCGAGGACGGGACGGAAGAAGTAGGAGGAGGGTGGGGCGACCCCTGCCGCCGCCCCACCACCCGTCCCCCTAGAGCCCCCGAGAGCCGGTCCCTGCAACCAGCTCACGGGTTCCCTGCACCCGAAGATGAGGGAGACGTCTAATGATCCGCACGAGTGCGGCCCGCCTCACCGGAGTTGCCCTGCTGGCGGCCGGCGCGGCGATTGCTCTCAGCGTACCGGCGATCGCCGGTCCCGCTGCGGTGAACGTGGCAAGTCCCGCCGACACGGAGAGCTACTCCCCGGAGTTGCTCCAAGCGGTCCAGCGGGACCTCGGCCTGAACGCCGACCAAGCACGCACCCGACTGGCCAACGACGCCAACTCGGGCACCATCGAGACCAAGGTGAAGGACGCCCTCGGCGACAAGTTCGCGGGCGCCTGGATCGACTCGGTCTCGGGCAAGCTCACCGTCGGGACCACGGACGCCACCAAGTCCGACACCGCCCGCTCGCTGGGCGCCGACGTCCGGGTCGTCCGGTTCTCGCAGCAGCAGCTCGCGGGCACCCAGGCGGCGCTGGACTCCCTGAAGGCGCCCGCCTCGGTCACGAGCTGGCGCGTCGACGAGGCCTCCAACACGGTCGTCGTCGAGGTCAACCGCGACAAGCGGGACGCGGCGGCCGAGGCCTTCCTGGCCACGGCCCGCGGCATCAGCCCCGCGGTCACCGTCGCGGAGACCACGGACACGCCGACGACGCTCTACGACACCCGCGGCGGCGACGCGTACTACATCGGCGGCAGCCGCTGCTCGATCGGCTTCGCGGTCACCGGCGGCTTCGTGTCGGCGGGCCACTGCGGCAGCGTGGGCAGCACCACCACCGGCTTCAACCGGGTCTCCCAGGGCACGTTCCGGGGCTCGTCGTTCCCCGGAAACGACTACTCCTGGGTGGCGACGAACAGCAGCTGGACCTCCCGTCCGTGGGTGAACCGCTACAACGGCTCCAACGTCACCGTCACGGGCTCCACCTCGGCGGCCGTCGGCGCGGCGATCTGCCGGTCCGGCTCCACCACGGGCTGGCGCTGCGGCACGGTCCAGCAGAAGAACGCGACCGTGAACTACTCGCAGGGCTCGGTGTCCGGCCTGACCAGGACCAACGCCTGCGCGGAGCCCGGTGACTCGGGCGGCTCGTGGGTCGCGGGCACCAACTTCAGCCAGGCCCAGGGCGTGACCTCGGGTGGTTCGGGCAACTGCACCTCCGGCGGCACGACCTACTTCCAGCCGGTCGGCGAGATCCTGTCGGCCTACGGTCTGACCCTCACCAGGGGCTGACCGGGCACGTCCGGCGGCGAGCAGCCTCCCTGCCCGCTCGACGCCACCCCGCGAACGCCCCCGTACCGGCACCCTGCTCCGGTACGGGGGCGTTCCGCTTCGTCAGAGCAGGGCCCGCAGCGCCCGCGCGGCCGCCTTGGGGTCCTCGGCGGCGGTGATCGCCCGGACGACCACGATCCGGGTCGCGCCCGCGTCCAGCACCTCGTGCAGGTTCCCGAGGTCGATCCCGCCGATCGCGAACCACGGCCGCTCCGCCGTCGTGGCGCGCACGAGGTCGAGGCCGGGGGCCGGGCGGCCCGGCTTGGTCGGCGTCGGCCAGCACGGGCCGGTGCAGAAGTAGTCGACGCCGGGCTCGGCCGCGGCCGCCGTCATCTGCTCGACGTCGTGCGTCGACCGGCCGATCACCACGTCGTCGCCGAGCAGCCTCCGCGCCACGGGGACCGGCAGGTCGTCCTGCCCGAGGTGCAGCACGTCCGCGTCGACCGCCGCCGCCACGTCCGCGCGGTCGTTGACCGACAGCAGGGCTCCGTGCCGCTCGCACGCCTCGGCCAGCACCTCCAGCGCGGCGATCTCCTGCCTGGCCTCCAGCCCCTTGTCGCGCAGCTGGACGATGTCGACGCCGCCCGCGAGAGCCGCGTCGACGAAGTCGGCGAGGTCGCCGCGGTCGGCGCGCGCGTCCGTGCAGAGGTAGAGCTTCGCCGCGGCGAGCCGCCGCCTGATCCGGGTTCCGTCGAGTCCTGGCACGGGTCAGGACGGTAACCGCGCCACCGATCCGTGCGCTACGGTGAAGGTGGTTCCGCACGGGAGCCCGGAATCCACCGGGCTGAGAGGGAGCGTGGTTCGCTCCGACCGTCGAACCTGATCCGGGTCATGCCGGCGCAGGGAGCGTGAGTGCCTTGGTTCCACGGGTGTCCGTGTTGGGCGGCGGTGTCATCGGCCTGTCCATCGCCTGGCGGGTCGCCGCCAGTGGTTGTGCCGTCACGGTTTTCGACGACGAGTGCCGCACCGGCGGCTCGTGGGTCGCGGGCGGGATGCTCGCCCCGGTCACCGAGTCGTGGCCCGGCGAGGAGGAGCTGCTGGACCTGGGCTCCCGGTCGCTGGCGCGGTGGCCGTCGTTCGCCCGAGAACTGGGCGACGTGGGCCTGCGCGCGGAGGGAACCCTCGCCGTGGCACTGGATTCCGCCGACGTGGGCGTGCTGGACGTGCTCGCCGACCACCTGCGCGGCCTCGGTCGCGAGGCCGACCGGCTGACCGGTCGCGAGCTGCGCGCGCTCGAACCCGGTCTGGGGCCGCGGGTGCGCGGCGGCCTGTCCGTGCCCGGAGACCTCGCCCTGGACAACCGGAAGCTGTTGTCCGCGCTGCGCAAGGCGTGCGCCGCCGAAGGTGTGGTCGTCGAACCGCGGCGGGCGACGGTGTCCACTGTGGACGCGGACGTCGTGGTGATCGCCGCGGGCGCGTGGAGCGGCGAGCTGCACCCCGCGCTGGCGCCGGTGATCCGGCCGGTCAAGGGCGAGATCCTGCGGCTGGCGGGTCGCCGCGGAGCGCTGCCGCCGCCGACCAGGACGATCCGCGCGCACGTGGAGGGCCGCCCGGTCTACCTGGTGCCCAGGGACGGCGGGCTCGTGGTGGGCGCGACCCAGTACGACAGCGGGTTCGACGCGGCCGTCACCGTCGGCGGCGTGCGGGACCTGCTGCGCGACGCGGAGGTCGTGCTGCCGGGCATCGCCGAGTACGAGCTGGTCGAGGCCGCCGCCGGGTTCCGCGCGGGCAGCCCGGACAACCTGCCGGTGATCAGGTGGCTGGAACCCGGTGTGCTGGCCGCGACCGGCCACCACCGCAACGGACTGCTGCTCGCGCCGATCACGGCGGACGTGGTGCTGACCCTGCTGCGCGAAGGAGGAACCCGGTGAAGGCACGGGTCAACGGCGAACTGCGCGACCTGCCGGACGACACGACCGTGGCGGCGGTGCTGGACCTGCTCGGCGCCCCCGCTCGCGGGGTGGCCGTGGCGGTCGACGGCGAGGTCGTGCCGAGGGCGCAGTGGCCGTCCACGGTCGTGCCCGACGGCGGCACGGTCGAAGTGCTCACCGCGGTCCAGGGAGGGTGAACGTGGACGATCCGCTGGTCATCGCGGGCCGGGAGTTCGGCTCGCGGCTCGTCATGGGGACCGGGGGCGCGGCGAACCTGTCCGTGCTCGAACGCGCGCTGGTCGCCTCGGGCACCGAGCTGACCACCGTGGCGATGCGCCGGATGGACGTCGGCGGCGGAACCGGCGTGCTGGAGCTGTTGCGGCGCTTGGGGATCGAGGTGCTGCCCAACACCGCGGGCTGCCGGGGCGCGGCCGAGGCCGTGCTGACCGCGCGGCTGGCGCGCGAGGCGCTGGAGACGAACTGGGTGAAGCTGGAGGTGGTGGCGGACGAGAAGACGCTGCTGCCCGACCCGTTCGAGCTGCTGGCCGCCGCGGAGACGTTGGTGGACGACGGTTTCGTGGTCCTGCCCTACACCAACGACGACCCGGTGCTCGCCCAGCGGCTGGAGGACGTCGGCTGCGCCACCGTGATGCCGCTCGGCTCGCCGATCGGGACCGGGCTGGGCATCCGCAACCCGCACAACATCGAGCTGATCGTGTCCCGCGCGACCGTGCCGGTGGTCCTGGACGCGGGCGTCGGCACCGCGTCGGACGCGGCGCTGGCGATGGAGCTGGGGTGCTCCGCTGTGCTCTTGGCCACGGCCGTGACGCGGGCCCGCGACCCGGAGCGGATGGCCGCGGCGATGCGCGCGGGCGTGGAAGGCGGCAGGTTGGCCAGGGTGGCGGGCCGGATCCCCCAGCGGTTCTGGGCGCAGGCGTCCAGCCCGGCCGTGGAGGGGTGATCACCCGTCGGGGTTGGTCGGGCGACGCGGCATGATGGATGCTGAACGCTTCCCGCCGCGCCGCCCCGAGGAGGACATGCCGTGACGGCCCCGAAGGCCGATGAGGTCGAAGACGCCACCGCGCGCCTCTTCCTCACCATCGGCAGGTTGTCCAGGCTGCTGCGCCGCACCGGCTCGCCCGGCCTCGGCCCCGGCGCGGTGTCCGCGCTGGCGACGCTGGCCCGCTGCGGACCGATGCGGCTGGGGGACCTGGCGCAGAAGGAGGGCGTTGCCCCGCCCACGCTGTCGCGGATCGTCGCGGCGCTCGTGGAGTCCGGGTACGTGCGGCGCGAGCCCGACCCGCAGGACGGCCGCGCCTGGCTGGCCACCCCCACGCCCGAGGGCGAGGAGATGGTGTCCGGCGTCCGCTCGGCCCGGATGACGGAGCTGCGGCGGCGGATGGAGATGCTCTCGCCCGAGCACCAGTCGGCGCTGATCGCGGCGCTCGGGGCGTTGGAGGAGATCGTGGCGGAGGAGAACCGCTAGAGGGCGGCCGCCTTTCGCTTGTCGTCGCTGAACGCCCAGGTGCACAGCCGGCCCAGCAGGACGGCGAAGAGCGCGCCGATCGTGTTGTTGGCGAAGTCCTGCGCCTCGCACACGCCCACGTCGGTGATGGCCTGGACGAGTTCCACCCCGCCGCTCACGGCGGCGCTCGCGAGCAGCACCAGCCCCGGCCTGCGGGTGGCGAGCGTGCCGAAGAAGGCGAACGGCATGAGCATCAGGAAGTTCAGCCTGGCCAGCGAGCCGGCGAGCGAGAAGTCGTTGAGCACGCAGAGCCGCAGCGGGTGCAGCGTCGTGACGCCCAGGACGCCGGGGCGGGCGATCGTGACCGCGAGGGCCAGCGCCAGCCCGCAGCCCGCCAGCACGGCGGGCACCCGCCGCCAGTCGAACTTCCGCGCCAGCGCCAGCGAGACCACGCCGCCCGTGGAGCAGCCGAGCACCAGCGCCAGGACGACCAGCGGTTGGTTGAGGATGACCTCGGCCCAATAGGCGTCCCGCGAGTACTGGTGCATGCCGTGTGAGACGTGCGGCGGGCTGCTCCGGTTGGCTCAGTCGTCTGTGCCCCAGATCATCTCGGCGAGCAGGATCAGACCCCAGATGACCAGCGGGGCCAGCGGCCAGAAGAACTTCGGTTCGCCCTGGGTGACCGACGCGACGCCCCAGATGCCGGTCATGATCACCGCGCCACCGGCCCAGTAGCCCCATTCCGCGCGGATCTTCTTCCGGTCGACCTCCTTCTTCGCCGCGGTCCGGTCCACCGCGGTGACCGGCAGGTCGGCGGTGAGGGGCGCGAGGTCGCCCAGGGTCGTCGCGGCCAGCGCGCGGCGGGTCCGCTCGTCGAACTCGGCGACGTCCAGCCTGCCTTCGGACAACGCCGTGGCCAGGCGTTCCGCCGTCCGTGAGCGGTCCGCGTCGGAGGCCCTCGTCCGCTGCTCGTGCACGTCCACCCCCAAGTGGTTAGGATACGAGTGTATCTAAAAATGAGGGGGCGCGGGTGCCGAAGGTCGTGGATCGGGCGGAGCAGCGCCGGGAGATCGGGTCCGCGCTGCTGCGGGTCGTCGTGCGCGACGGGATGGAGCAGGTGAGCGTGCGGACCGTGGCCGCGGAGGCCGGACGGTCGGCGGGCGCGGTGCAGAAGTACTTCGCCACCAAGGACGCCATGCTCCGGTTCGCGCTGGACCTCGCGGACGAGCGGATGGTGGAGCGGTTCGCCGCCGTGGACCGGACCGGACCCGTCCCGGTCGTGCTGCACCGCTACCTCGTGGCCTCGCTCCCGCTGGACGACGTGCGGCGCGCGGAAGTCCTGGTGCGGCACGCGTTCGCGGACAAGGGCGTGCGCGACGACCAGTACGCCCGCGTCCTGCGCGACCAGGACCGCGACATCGGCCGGGTCGTCGCGGACCTGCTGGAGGGTTCGGACGAGGTCCGGCACGACGTCGACCCGCTGGTGCTGGCCGACGCCGTGCTGGCCCTCGCCGACGGCTTCGCCGCCCGGATGCTCTACACCCGCGACCAGGACGAGGCGCTGCTCCTGGCCATGGAGGTGGCGCTGTCAGGCCTGCTCCAGCCTCCACAGCGGTGAGACCGGGCCCACGCCCGCGCCCAGCGGGTACGACGCGGCCACCGAGCGGACCACGAAGTCCTTGCCGAACCGCACGGCCGTGGGCACGTCCTCGCCGCGCGCCAGCCGTGAGCTGATCGACGACGCGAGCGTGTCACCGCTGCCGTGCGTGTGCTTGGTGTCGTAGCGGGGACCGGGCAGCTCCAGGAAGTCCTCGCCGTCGAACAGCAGGTCGAGGCACTCCGGGTCGGACCACATGTGCCCGCCCTTGACCAGCACCCACTCCGGCCCCAGGTCGAACAGGGCCTTCGCGGCGTCCCGCTGCCGCGGCCGGTCCCGCACGTCGATGCCGGTGAGCAGCCGCACCTCGTCGAGGTTCGGCGTCACCAGCGTGGCGCGCGGGAACAGCAGCGTCCGCACGGCCTCCAACGCCTGGTCGGTCAGCAGCTGGTCGCCGTGCATCGACGCGGCCACCGGGTCCACGACGAACGGCGTCGTGCCCGACCGTCCGATGTGGACCTGGTCGCAGGCCTCGGCGACCGCCTCGATGATCGCGGCGCTCGCCAGCATCCCGGTCTTGGCCGCGTTCACGCCGATGTCGGTGGCCACGGCCACGATCTGCGCCGCCACCACCTCCGGCGGGATCTCGGTGAACCCCGAGACGCCCAGCGAGTTCTGCACGGTGATCGCCGTCACCGCGGTCATCCCGTGCACACCGCAGGCGAACAGCGTGCGCAGGTCGGCTTGCAGGCCCGCACCACCGCCGGAGTCGGACCCGGCGATGGTGAGGACCCGTGGAGGAGTCTCGTTCACGTCAGGAAGTCTCCACGACCGGCAGGTAGACCTTGTTCCCGTGGTCGCCGAACTCGGCGGACTTCTCCTCCATGCCCGCCTCGATGGCCTCCACAGTGGACAGACCGTGCTCCTCGGCGTACCGGCGCACGTCCTGGGTGATCTTCATCGAGCAGAACTTCGGCCCGCACATCGAGCAGAAGTGCGCCGTCTTCGCCGGGGCCGCGGGCAGCGTCTCGTCGTGGAACGAGCGGGCCGTGTCCGGGTCCAGCGACAGGTTGAACTGGTCCTCCCAGCGGAACTCGAACCGCGCCTTGGACAGGGCGTCGTCCCAGTCCTGCACGCCGGGGTGGCCCTTGGCCAGGTCGGCCGAGTGCGCCGCGATCTTGTAGGTGATCACGCCGGTCTTCACGTCGTCCCGGTTCGGCAGGCCCAGGTGCTCCTTCGGCGTGACGTAGCAGAGCATCGCCGTGCCCAGCCAGCCGATCTGCGCCGCGCCGATGGCGGAGGTGATGTGGTCGTAGGCGGGCGCGATGTCCGTGGCCAGCGGTCCGAGGGTGTAGAACGGCGCCTCGCCGCACCACTCCTCCTCCAGCCGCACGTTCTCCGCGATCTTGTGCATCGGCACGTGGCCGGGGCCCTCGATCATCACCTGCACGTCGTGGGCGCGGGCGACGTGCGTGAGCTCGCCCAGCGTGCGGAGCTCGGCGAACTGGGCCTCGTCGTTGGCGTCGGCGATGGAACCGGGCCGCAGGCCGTCACCCAGGGAGAACGTGATGTCGTAGGCGCGCAGGATCTCGCACAGCTCCTCGAAGTGCGTGTAGAGGAAGCTCTCCTTGTGGTGGGCGAGGCACCACGCGGCCATGATCGACCCGCCGCGCGACACGATGCCCGTCACGCGCTTGGCCGTCATCGGCACGTACCGCAGCAGCACGCCCGCGTGGACCGTCATGTAGTCGACGCCCTGCTCGGCCTGCTCGATCACCGTGTCCCGGTACAGCTCCCACGTGAGCTTCGCCGGATCGCTGTCGACCTTCTCCAACGCCTGGTAGATGGGCACGGTGCCCACCGGCACCGGCGAGTTGCGCATGATCCACTCGCGGGTCTCGTGGATCCGCTTGCCGGTCGACAGGTCCATGATCGTGTCGCCGCCCCAGCGGGTGGCCCACACCATCTTGTCGACCTCGTCCTCGATCGACGAGGACACGGCGGAGTTGCCGATGTTCGCGTTGATCTTCACGAGGAACTTCTTGCCGATGATCATCGGCTCGGCCTCGGGGTGGTTCCGGTTGAGCGGGATGACCGCCCGCCCGACGGCCACCTCGGACCGGACGAACTCGGGATCCATGTTCTCGCGGACCGCGATGAACCTCATCTCCGGCGTGACGATCCCGGCCTTCGCGTACGCGAGCTGGGTCACGGCGCCGTTCACCGGCTCGCGCGCGGAGATCCAGTCCGCCCTGAGCCTCGGAAGTCCACTGTGGACGTCGATGGTCGCGTTGGAGTCGGTATACGGACCAGAAGTGTCGTACAGGTCGACGTGCTCGCCGTTGGTCAGTTCCACCCTGCGGAACGGGACCCGCACACCCTCACCCGCGTCGCGGTAGACCTTGCGGGAGCCCGAGATCGGGCCGGTGGTGACTGACGGTCGGACAGAGCGGTCGTCAAGTGCCGTCACGACATTTCCTCCCTACGCCGGCATTACCCGGTCAGGTTCGAGCGGTCGGCGGCACCGTGCCCTTCGGCACAACCACCCTCTCAGCCCGCTTTCGGCGCGAGCTCCCGCGTGTTTTGAGTTGTCCTCCTGACCATAGCCAGGCTCCGGCACGGCCGGCTAGCCGCCGCCCGGTGCGGTCGCCTACAACTGATCCGCATCGGCCGGCGCGAAAGCGCCACTTTCGGCGTACCTTTCTCCGCGTGGCTGATCACCAGCCGTTCCCACCCGGCGCGCGGCGTGGTGAACGACCCGCGGCCGTTTCGGCGTGCCCTTCGTGCGGCGACCTCGCGGGTCGCGGCTACCCCGAGTGCCGGTTCTGCGTGGAGCTGGTCGACCAGGTCTGGCTGCCGGACTGGCACGCGCTGCTGGCCGCCGAGCAGCTCAGCGAAGGCGGGTCGGGCGAGCGCGAGCTGGCCGAGCTGGTGCTGGAGGACGAGGTCGGCCGGTACTCGTGGACGTGCACCGACTGGGCGATGACGTTGGTCACCTGCTCGCAGTGCGGGGTCGAGTCCGCGACGGGCGCGCTGGACTGCCTGCGCTGCGCGATGGCCGAAGCCGCCCGCTGGTCGTGGCACCACTCCGGGGCCGGGGACGTCATCACGCCCGCCGAGCACGCGCTGCGCGTGGCCAGGGCCGTGCTGCGGGCCCCGCACCGGAGCCGGGACGTGGTGGCGTCCACGTGGCGGCTGCTGATCCCGTTCCTGCTGGTGGGGGAGGTGGCGACGGTCGGACAGGTGCAACGGCTGCGCGCCCACGTGCTGGCCGGGCACTACTCGGACCTGGCCGCGTGCGCGACCCACGTGCAGCTGGTCGGGCTGCCGGAGATCTACTGGCGGCGCGACGAGTCCGCGCGAGGCGACCACCAGGTGCGCCTGGACCACCCGCGGGCGCCGCGGGCCGGAGTCGTCGAGGTGCAGGTCCCTACCGAGGCGTGAGGACCAGCTTCAGCCCCAGCGCGACCAGCACTCCGCCCGAGACGCCTTCCAGGGTCTTGCGGACCTTGGAGCGCGCGAGCCAGCCGCGGATCCGGTGCAGCACGCCGACCACGACGAGGTACCAGAGCGTGTCGACCACGACCCAGACGACGGCGAACAGCAGCAGGAGCCCCTTGCCCGCTTCCCCGGCCGGAACGAACTGGGGGAGGAACGAGATGGCGAACACGCCGAGCTTCGGATTCGCCAGGTTGACGACCAGCCCGGACCGGAACGCCTTCGAGGGTGGGGCCGGTTCGACCGCCGAGCTGTCCTTGCGCGCCGACAGCAGCGCCTTCACGCCGAGGTAGACCAGGAAGAGGGCCCCGGTGACCCGCAGGACGTGGAACGCGACCTCGGACGCGGTGAGCAACACCGACAGCCCCAGTGCCGCGGCCACCGCCCAACACGCGACCCCGACCTCCATGCCCGCGACCGTGGCCAACGCCGTGCGCCGCCCGCGAACCGACTGCCGCAGCACCAGCGCCGTGCCGGGGCCGGGGGACAGGGCGATCAGGAACGACGCCGCGACGAGGGCGGCCAGGTTGTCCAGCATGGACTCAATGGTGAGGGGGTGCGGCAAGCCGTTTTTCGAGCCGGACTTGAGCGAGTGGGGGTTGGATTGCGTTCGACTCCTGATTTAAGTGCTCATTCGGTGAGCACTTTGCCGGGCAGGATCGGAGTCGGAACCAACGAGAGGACGGCTCGAATGCTGCGGGAACAGGACCAGGTGGAGACGCTCGACGGCGCGGAGATCATCGTCTTCACGACCTTCGACGAGTGGGTGACCTGGCTCGACTCCCACCACGAGCTGAAGGCCGGCGTGTGGTGCAAGATCGCCAAGAAGGGCTCGGGCAAAACGTCGATCACGATCACCCAGGCCTTGGACGGTGCCCTCTGCTACGGCTGGATCGACAGCATCCGGCGCTCCCTCGACAAGGAGTACTACCTCCAGCGCTACTCGGCCCGACGCCCCAAGGGCGCGTGGTCCAAGGTCAACGTGGACAAGGCAGAAGCCCTCATCGCCTCCGGCCGAATGCGAGACCCGGGCTTCGCCGCGATCGCCGCGGCAAAGGCAGACGGCCGCTGGGACGCCGCCTACCTGTCCCAACGAATCGCCACAGTCCCAGACGACCTGGCAGCAGAACTAGCCGCAAACCCCACGGCCAAAACCGCCTTCGAGTCCTTGGACCGCACCCACCAGTACGCCCTCCTACTACGCCTGATGAAAGCCAAAACCCCCACCACCCGAGCAACCCAACTAACCCAAATCCTCACAACCCTCACCACCGCCACCCCCTAACACCAGCCACCCCTCAGGACACCCCCACCCCGTCGAGACGCCCCCGTCCCGACGAACGGCCCACACCGAGACGCAACGGTCCCGTCGATACGCCCCCGTATCGACGCAACCACCCCGTCCCGACGAGCCACTCCCAAGACGCAACCGTCCCGTCGATACGCACTCGTATCGACGGGACCGCCTCGACGCACCCAACCCCGACTCGCCACACCCCGATCACGCCCAACCCGGCCAAACGGAACCTGAACCAACCAAGCTGACCCCTCAACCCGCCACGACCCGACCTGACACGGACGATCCGGCCCAGCCGATCCGGCCCAGCCGATCCGGCTGCCGACCTGCCGACCTGCCGACCTGCCGACCTGCCTGCCTGCCTGCCTGCCTGCCCGGCCGCTCCGGCTCGCCTGACTTGGCGCGGCTGGCCAGGCCTGGCCGATCTGCTTGGCCGATCCGATCCGATCTGCTTGGTGTGGCTTGGGCTGCCCCGCCCGGCTTGGCCCGCCCGGCTTGGCCTGGCCTGCCTGGTCGGTCCGGCTGATCTTGCTCGGCCGACTTAGACCGGTCGACTCAATCGGATGCGGCCAGTCTGGTTCGAACAGTTCGGCTGACTTGGCCGACCTGGGCTTGTCCCCGCCGGTCCGCCCCGCCGTGCTCTGGGTCGCCGCGCCCACTTGAGCCGTAGTGATCGACCGACTGGTCCGGTTCGATCGACGCGGTGGCTGGCTGTTCGGTGTGGCTCGCCTGGCTGGCCCGGTGTGCGTGACTAGTTCGGCTTGGCCGGCGTGGCTCGCCTGATGGTGTGTGGCCGACCAGTCGTGACCGGTCTGGCGCGATCGGCTCGAGGTGACTGCCGCCGTGAGGCTGATCGGCCGCTGGCGACGCGCCCCGGCGTGACCAACTTGCCGTACCTGGTCTGGGTCCGTCCGGCATGGCTGGCATGGCGTGGCTGGCCCCGCTGTGATCGGTCGTCTGGATCCAGCGGTGGTCGCGTGGCAGCCAGGTCCCACCGTGGAGCGCGACCGGTCGGTTCCGTCTCGTCGGTACGGGATCGTCTCGACGAGACGGGGGCGTCTCGGCCCGGAGTTTGGTTGGTGGGGTTAGGGGGTGCGGTAGTGGAGAAGGACCACGCCGTTGGTGAAGGTTTTGGTTTGCACCAGGTCCAAGGTTGTCAGGGTGGTGGAGTCCAGGAATGCGGGATTGCCGTTGCCCACCAGGACCGGGTGGATGTAGATCGTGTACTCGTCGATCAGGTTCAAGGCCTGGAACGTGGCTGTCAGATTGGGGCCGCCCACGACCATGTCGCCGCCCGGCTGGTGTTTGAGGGCGCGGAGTTCGTCCGCGTCCACCTCGTGGCGGATCGTGGTGTTCCAGGCGGTGCTGGTGGTCGTCCCCCTGGTGAAGACGATCTTGGGGACGTCGCGCCAGATCGAGGCGAACTCCGCCTCTTCCGGTGTGCTGGCCGGGTTCTGGTCCGCTGTCGGCCAGTAGTCGGCCATCAGGTCGTGGGTGACCCGGCCGGTGAGGAAGGCGCTGTACTCGCGGAACCGGGTGTTCATGTGGGCGTGCAGCTCACCGTCCACCTGGTGCCAGTCGAGTTCCCCGTTCGGGCCTTCGAAGTAGCCGTCCAGCGACACCGCCAGCGAGTAGACGATCTTCCTCATCGCGCGCGCCTAGTCCTCGTCGTCGTCCGCGAACGGGTCCTCGGAGTTGGCCGGGTCCCACGACAGGCCGGGGACGCCCCACTCGTTGTAGCGGAGCATGCGCTTCGCCTCGCGCTTGTACCGGCCCACCAACCTGTCCAGGTACAGGTAGCCGTCGAGGTGGTCCGTCTCGTGCTGGAGGCACCTGGCGAAGAAGCCCGTGCCCTCCACCTCGATCGGGTTGCCGTCGCCGTCCTGGCCGGTCACCTTCGCCCAGTCCGCGCGCCCCGTCGGGTACGACTCGCCGGGGGCGGAGAGGCAGCCTTCGAAGTCGTCGTCCGGGCCCGGCATGCCCTCCGGCAGCTTCGAGGTCTCCAGCACCGGGTTGACCACGATGCCGCAGTGGCGGACACCTTCGTCGTCCGGGCAGTCGTAGACGAACAGGCGCAGGTCGACGCCGATCTGGTTGGCCGCGAGGCCCACGCCGTGCGCCGCCGCCATCGTCTCGAACATGTCGTCGATCAACGTGCGCAGCTCGTCGTCGAAGGCCTC
Organism: Umezawaea sp. NPDC059074; assembly: GCF_042738955.1. Lineage (NCBI taxonomy): Bacteria > Bacillati > Actinomycetota > Actinomycetes > Pseudonocardiales > Pseudonocardiaceae > Umezawaea > Umezawaea sp. NPDC059074. Next base: position 139,570 of record NZ_JBHYHC010000005.1, on the reverse strand, counting down.
TACCGGCTTCGTCGGGTTGTGCAGTACCGGGTCACCGGCGATCCGGATGTGGTGAACAGCCATGACGTGAGCTTATCGGCGTGTCAGTTCGGACGCGCCGACCGTTGAAGCGACCGCGATCACGATCACGTGATGTAATTGGCCATTGGAAATCACACGGGTCGGCCCGATGGCCTCAACCGTGAGGCGAGGAGCCGGATGGACGCCGCAGGGGCAGGGGAGCCGGATGACGGCTTGACCGCTCGGGAGCGCGGAATCCTGGCTTTCGAACGCCAGTGGTGGAAGTACGCGGGCGCCAAGGAACAGGCTGTCAAAGAGTTGTTCGACATGTCCGCGACCCGGTACTACCAGCTGCTCAACGGCCTGATCGACAAGGAGGAGGCCCTCGCGGCCGACCCGATGCTCGTGAAACGTCTTCGCAAACTTCGCACGGTCCGGCTGCGCGCACGTTCTGCGCGCCGCTTCGGTTTCGAGCCGAATGGTGTCGAGCACCGATGAGTTCTCCTGAATCCCCCAGTTCCTCCCACCCGGCTCGGGCCGCGGGTTTCGCGCTGCTCGGCGTCGCGCTGGTCGCGTTGGTGATCGGCGTCTTCACGCTGTTCGGCGGTGGCGACGGCGACCAGACCGCGACGGGCACGTCGTCGAGCCAGCCGCCCGCGGGCAGCGCGTCGGAGTCCGCTCCCGCGTCCCCGCCCGCGTCCTCGGGTGAGCAGCCGCCCGCGACGACGTCGGCCGCCCCGACCACGACCTCGGCCCCGGCCGCCACGACGACGACGCAGGCCCCTCCGGCGGGCACGACCGGCGCGGCGACACCACCGCCCGGTGGTCAGCCGACCGCCGCGAAGCCGCCGGTGCGCGTCTACAACAACAGCACCATCGCCGGTCTCGCCGCGAAGGCGACGGAGGACGTGAAGCGGTCCGGTTGGGACGTCGCCGAGACCGGCAACTACTCCCAGGGCCAGATCCCGACGACGACCGTCTACTACCGGCCCGGCACCGAAGAGGAAGAGTCGGCGAAGTCCCTCGCCGCCGTCATGCAGGCCAGGGTCGAGGCCCGCTTCGACGGCATCGAGGCCGCGCACCCCGGCATCATCGTGATCGTCACGAACGACTACAAGGGCACGCAGAACGTCAAGTAGCGCCTACTGCTTGCGGGACTCGGCGTACGCGGCCAACGAGGCCAGCTGCGCCGGGTCCAGCGAGGGCCGGACGGCCTTGCGCGCGCTCGCCAGGTGCGCGGCCGTCACGACGACCGCTTCCAGCGACTCGCGCATCGCCGTCAGCGCGGCTTCGCGGATCAGCGCCGCGCAGTCCGCCGCCGAGTAGCCGTCCAACGACTCCGCCAGCTCGTCCAGGTCCACGTCCTCGGCCAGCGGCGTGTTGCGCGAGGTCGCGCGCAGGATCGCGCCGCGCGCCTCGGCGTCCGGCGGCGGCACGTAGACCAGGCGCTCCAACCGTCCCGGCCGCAGCAGCGCCGGGTCGACCAGTTCGGGCCGGTTCGTCGCTCCCAGCACGATGACGTCCCGCAACGGCTCCACGCCGTCCAGTTCGGTCAGCAGCGCGGCCACCACGCGGTCCGCCACGCCGGAGTCCGACGACTGGCCGCGGCGCGGCGCCAGCGCGTCCACCTCGTCCAGGAACACCATGGCGGGCGCGGCTTCCGCGGCGCGGCGGAACAGTTCGCGCACGGCCCGTTCGGACTCGCCGACGAACTTGTCCATCAGCTCCGCGCCCTTGACCGACAGCACGTTGAGCTGCCCGCTGCCCGCGAGCGCGCGGATCAGGAACGTCTTGCCGCAGCCGGGAGGCCCGTAGAGCAGCAGGCCGCGCGGCGGGGCGACGCCGAGGCGGGCGAAGGAATCGGGGTACTGCAACGGCCACAGCGCGGCCTCGGTCAGCGCCTGCTTGACCTCGGTCATGTCGCCGACGTCGTCCAGCGTCAGCCCGCCGGTCTGCAACGTGTCCGAAGTGGACATCGAGACCGGGCGGACGGTGTCCAGCGCGCCGAGCAGGTCCTGTTGCGCCACGCGGGGTTCGTCGTGGTCGCGCTGCCGCAGCGCCGAGCGCACGGCGGCGTCGCGGCGCAGCGCCACGAGGTCCGCGACGACGAAACCCGGTGTGCGGTCGGCGATCGCGCCGAGGTCCACGTCGGACTCCATCGGCACGTCCCGCATCAGCATCCGCAGCAGCTCGGTGCGGCAGCGGCCGTCCGGCAGCGCCAACGTCAGCTCGCGGTCCACCAGCTCCGGCACGCGCAGCCGCGGGTCGACCGACTCGGGGTGCGCGGTCGTGACGACCAGCGCCAACCCCTTGGTGCGCACGGCGGAGCGCAGCACGTCCAGCACGACGGTCGCGACCGGCGGCGGGGACGACGCGGGCAGCAGCGCGTCCACGTCGGTCAGCAGCAGCACGGCCGGGCGGTCCTTCGCGGACGCGGCGGTCACGGCGTCGGCGAGCCGCTGCGCGGTCGCGTTCGACTCCAGCACCGCGATGCTCGGCGCGGCCAGCTCCACGACGTCCGCGTCCACGCTCTGCGCCACGGACCGCACGAGGGTCGCCTTCCCGACGCCCTCGGGGCCGCTGACCAGCGCGGCCAGCCGCGGTGACGCCCCGAGCTTCGCCAGCAGGTCCGGCCGCAGGAACGTCAGGTCCAGCCACTCGGTGAGCCGCTTCGCGGCGTCGCGTTGGCCGACCAGGTCGGTGACCGGCGGCACGAACGCGACCTCGGCGGGCGGCACGTACGTCGACGTCACGGCGCGCCCGGTCACGGCGACCTGCACCACCGCCCCGTCGGCGACCGGCGCGGCGTCACCGGTCCGCGGTCCGTCGCGCCAGCCGACCACGCTCGACGGCTGCACGGCGACCGGGCCCGCCGGGTCGGTCGCGGTGATCGTCAGCAGCTCGTTGGTCCACGTCATGCCGATGGCGTTCGACAGCTTGCTGCGCGTCGACCCGACGTCCACGCCGGGCGGCGGCGCGAGGTCCTGCGGCAGCAGCGACACGGCGTCGCCCACGGTCAGCACCTTGCCGGTCAGCGCGAGCCGCAGCGTCTCCGGCGTCAGCGACGTCGTCGCCAGCCGCGACCCGGACACCGTCACCGACCGAGCGCCCGCAACGTCCACCGGCGCCACGACGACCTCGGACCCCTCGACGATCCCGAGGTTCGACAGCGTCACGTCGTCCACCAGCACGACTCCGGGCGGCCCGTCGCCCGCGGCCGCCAGCGCGGCGCTCACGCGGGCGCCGGTCAGCTTCACAGCGTCCCACGCGCGCAGCCCCAGCGCGTCCAGCACCTCCTGGTGCAGCCGGACGACACCGCGGCGGGTGTCCAACGCGGACGGGGTCAGCCGAGCGGTCAGCGTGATCACGCCCCGAAGACTAGTGCCGCGAACGCCGAAGCGCGGGCCCTCCGTGGAGAGACCCGCGCTTCGGGGCTAGTTCTGCGTCGGGTCCTTCGGCCGCTGGTCGCGGCGCAGGCCCAGCTGGCGCCAGTTGCGCCGCTTGACCCCGGCCTCGACGCCGACCTTCGTCGGGTCGACGCCGTTGCGCCTCGGGAGCCGCGCCACGCGCAGCGCCGCGCCCGCCACCCGGCCGCGCAGCGGCTGGCGCAGCCCGAGGCGGCGGTTGGCCACGCCGTGCGCCCGGCGGATCGCCCGGCGGTCGGCGGCGGGCACGGACCACGCCTCGGGGTGCTTGGCGAGCCACAGGTAGCGGCGCACCGAGTACGGCAGGTGGACCAGGTAGACGACCATCGCGCAGATCAGCGCGATCAGCGGGAACGTGATGATCGCCGCGCCGAGCAGGGCGACCAGCACCAGCATCGGGGCCACCGCGCGCGGCGGCACCTTGATCGACTTCAGCGACAGCGTGGGGATGCGGCTGACCAGCAGCAGCGCCACGCCGACCGTCCACACGATCACCACCGGCACCGACGACCACCAGCCGCCGTGGCCGATCTGCTCATCGATGATCAGCGGCAGCAACAGCAGCAGGCCGCCCGCGGGCGCGGGCACGCCGACGAAGAACTCCTTGGCGTACGGCGGTTGTTCGACGTCCAGCAGGGTGTTGAAGCGGGCCAGCCGCAGCACCATGCAGACGGCGAAGACCAGCGCCACGATCCACCCGCCGCGGTTCGGCTCGAACCGCCACACGTAGATCACCAGCGCGGGCGCGACGCCGAACGAGATGGCGTCGGCCAGCGAGTCCAGCTCGGCGCCCATCTTGCTGGTGGCGTCCAGCAGCCGCGCGATCCGGCCGTCGAGGCCGTCGAGCAGGGCCGCGGCGGCGATCGCGGCGATCGCCGCCCCCCACATGCCGACGATGGCGAACTGCACCGCCGACAGGCCCGCGCTCATGGCGAGCACGGTGATGGCGTTGGGGAGCAGCCGGATGCCCGGCGTGCTGGGAGCCAAGGATCAGTCCTCCGGGAGCTCGGCGAGCACGGTCTCGCCGCCGATGGTGCGCATGCCCGCCTCGACCAGCGGGCGGCTGCCGCGCGGCACGTAGAGGTCGACGCGGGACCCGAAGCGGATCAGGCCGTACGTCTGGCCCGCCTCGACCTTCTCGCCCTCGACGACCTGGCAGACGATGCGGCGGGCCACCAGGCCCGCGATCTGCACGACGACGAGGTCGTGGCCGCCGACCGTGCGCAGCAGCACGGTGTTGCGCTCGTTGACCTCGCTGGCCTTGTCCAGGTCCGCGGAGAGGAACTTGCCCGCGTGGTAGGACACCTGGCGGATCTCGCCCGCCGCGGGCACGCGCTGGACGTGCACGTCGAAGACGGACAGGAACACGCTGATGCGGATCATCGGCTCGGTGCCGAGACCCAGCTCGGCGGGCGGCGCCACCTCGACGACGTGCGACACGGTGCCGTCGGCGGGGGCCACCGCGATGTTCGGCCGGGTCGGCAGGACCCGCTTGGGCTCACGGAAGAACCAGGCGACCCAGGCCGTGACGAGGAAACCGAGCACGCCTGCGCGCTTGGAGAACCGCCTCAGCAGGAAACTGGCCACCGCCGCTCCCGCGACGAAAGGGCGGCCTGCGGGGTGCATGGGGGGCACGATGCCCCGAGCGAGTTCGATGAAGTGGGAAACGCCACCACTGTGCTGATCGCGGTCGGAGTTCATTTCGTGGGGAATCCGTTGCTCTTCCGTGGTCGGGCTGTGCTTGGGCCGGCCACACGCTACGCCAAGCGCCCATAACGGTCGTCCGGCCGGCCCGCGCGTCCCCCGACTGAACGCGCGGACCGGACGGACGGCCTGCTGGAGGGTGACTGCTGCGGTTTGGCGTGCCACTGGGGCCGCACGGTCACGTGACAGCACTGTAATCCGGGTCACATGCCGTGATCAATGTCAGTCGGTGAGCGTTCGGTCACAAAGGGCGGCGACCGCGCGCCGGGCCGCCTCGGCCTCCCTCGGGTCCACGACGGCGGGTTCGACCAGGTCGAGGACGTCCGGTTCGGAGCCGTCGACCAGCACGACCCGCGTGCGGCCGCTCCAGTCCAGGCCGAGGGTCGCCCGGCCCGAGTGCAGCAGCTCGGTGACCACCAGCGCCCCGAGCAGCTCGACGACGGTGTCGACGAGGCGGGAGGCCGGGGTGCCGTCGGCGATCAGCGGCTCGCCGAGGCGCAGCAGTTCGCCGCGGCCCAGCGCGGCCAGCACCTCGTCCGCCGTGCCGTGCTCGGCGACGCCGCTCGCGCGGGCCGCGTCGGCCAGCGTCCCGGCCCGCCGCTCGGCGCGCGCGGCGTGGGCGCGGGCGACCACCTCAGGCCAGTCCGCGGCGGGCCCGGACCCGTGGTCCAGGCCCCGTTCCAGCGCGGGCAGGTCGGCCAGCAGCGTCCACGCCCGCCGGTCGTCGACGGTCGCCGGGCCGCCGCCCGCCATCGCGGCGATCCGCTCCCGGACCGGCGGGTGGGTGTCGAACGGCGACCGGGGCGGGTCCTCGAACAGGGCGACGTCGAGCCCGGCGAGCCGCTCCCGCACGTCGGGGTCGTCGAGGAAGGCGCGGAACCCCAGCAGCAGGGGAGGGGTGCGCCCGGAGTCCGGCACGAGCGCCAGGAACTCGCGCTCGAAGTGCGCCCACGCGGCGGTCAACGGCCCGAGCCTGCCCAGCATCGCCCGCGCGGTCGCCGCGCCCGTGGCGGCGACGGCGGCCTTGTCGGCGTGGAACTCCAGCTCGCGGTTGACCGCGGCCGCGACCCGCGTCGACAGCCGCGAGTAGTGGCCGACCAGCCACCCGAGGACGCCGGTGAGCTGGGCGGCGGTCAGCACGAGCGCGCCGTCGGTCCGCTGGACCAGCGTCGCCAGCCGGGCATACCGGTCGCCGTAGTGGCCCAGCTCGTGGGCGATCATCGCCCGCAGTTCGCCGACGGTCAGGCCCGCCACCAGCGGCAACCCGATCAGCAGGTACCGGCGGCCGGTCCGCAGGCCGACCATCCGGGTCTGCTCCCACGCCACCGCGTTCACGCCCACGACCAGTCGCACGTCGTCCGGCGCGCGGGTGCCCGCCGCCACGGCCAGCTCGTCCACCACCCGCCACAGCGAGGGCTGGTCGTCCCTGGTCAGCGGGGCACCGGCCGGTTGCTGGACGATCCGGGCGGCCCGCACCAGCGCCCCGCCCAGCGCGGTCGTCAGCAGCACCGCGCCGAGCGCGAGCGTCAACGCGGCCGCCCCGAAGCCGTGCGCGAAGGCGTACACCGCCAGCACGCCCGCCCCGGCGGTGACGGCGAGCACCGCGACGAAGAACCCGGCCAGCACGGCGAAGGCCAGTGCGATGCGCATCAGAGGTCCCCCAAGGGAAGTCGGACGCGGCAGCCTAGCTACTCCAGGTAACGGATCGTCACCAGGTCGCCCGCGGCCAGCTCGGTCGTGTCCTCGGGCACCTCGATCAGGCAGTTCGCGATGGCCAGCGCCGACAGCAGGTGCGATCCGGGCCCGCCGACCGGCGTCACGACCTCGCCGGACTCGGCGTCGTACGCGCCCCTCCGGTACTGGGTCCGGCCCGCGGGGGAGGTGATCGCGGTGCTGATCCGGGCGCGCGCGGTCCGGCGTTCCACGACCGGGAAGCCCATCGACGCCAGCAGCGCGGGCCGCACGAACACCTCGAACGACACCTGCGCGCTCACCGGGTTGCCGGGCAGCGTCGCGACCGCCACGCCCCGGTACCGGCCCGCGCCCTGCGGCCCGCCGGGCTGCATCGCGACCTTGAGGAACTCCACGCCCTGCCCGGTGAAGGCGTCCTTGACCACCTCGTACGCCCCGGCGCTCACGCCGCCGGAGGTCAGCACCAGGTCGACGGCGTCCAGGTGCGGCGCGAGGGCGGCGTGGAACGCGTCCACGTCGTCCGGCACGAACCGCAGCAGCTCGGCCTCGCCGCCCGCCTCGCGCACCCCGGCCGCCAGCATCAGGCCGTTCGACTCGTAGATCTGCCCCGGCAGCAGCGGCTCGCCGGGCCCGACCAGCTCGGAGCCGGTCGACAGCACCAGCACCCTCGGCCGCCTGCGCACCGGCAGCTCGCCGAAGCCCAGCGCCCCCGCCAGCGCGAGCTGCGCCGGTCCGAGCACGCGGCCCGCCCGCAGGACCGTCGCGCCGAGCGCCACGTCGTCCGCGGCCCGCCGGACGTGCGTGCCCGCCGCGACCCCCGAGCGCAGCAGGACCCGGTCGAGCCCGCCGTCGGTGTGCTCGACCTGCACCACGGCGTCCGCGCCCTCGGGAAGGGGAGCGCCGGTCATGATCCGGTGCGCCGTGCCCGCCTCCAGCGGAGCGACGTCGGTCTTCCCGGCCGGGATGTCCTGCGCGACCGGCAGGGTCACGGGCGCGTCGGCGACGTCCGCCGCGCGGACCGCGTACCCGTCCATCGCGGAGTTGTCGAACGGCGGCAGCGGGATCGGCGCGACCAGGTCCGCCGCCAGCACCAGCCCGAGGCAGTCCGCGATCGGGAGGGTGCGGACCGGCATGAGCCCGACCAGCCCGGACACCGCCGCCCGGTGCTCGGCGACGCTCGTGAGTGGTTTCGACACGACGACCATCCTGCCGGGCGCGTGCCAGACTGCTCCGACCGACACCGCTGTGAACAGGGGGAGAACGTTGCAGGTCCGCACGCGACACACGCCCACCTTCGGGATCGCGCGGCTGGTGCTGGCCCCCGGCGAGCCGGTGCTGGTCGACCGCGCCGGGTTCGTCGCCAGCAGCTACGGCGTCAGCTACGACCCGAAGGCCGCGCCGCCGCTGAAGGGGCAGGGCAAGGGCGTCCCCGCGGCGAGCTGCACGGCCAGCCCGGAGGGCGGCTGGGTCGACGTGGCGCCGTCGTTGCCGGGCGACCTGCACGTGCTGGAGCTGGACGGCACCGGCGGCTGGTGCGCCGCCCGGACGAGCTGGCTGGCGTCGGCGGGCACCGTGGCGATGGACCCGGCCGCGCCGCCGCTGCGGGCGCTCCAGGGCGGTGACGGCGGTTTCCTCACCTACCTGTTCGGCCGCGGCACGGTCGTCCTGACCTGCTACGGGACGCTGGACATCGTCATGCTCGCCCCCGGCGAGCTGGTGAGCATCGCCGCGGGCCACGTCGTCGGCTTCGGCGAGTCCATGCAGTGCAGGCTGCGCGCGCTGGCCCCGGACGGGGCGCAGTCGATGCGCACCGGCGAGGGCCTGGCGTTCGACTTCGCCGGTCCGGGACTGGTCCTGACCCAGACCCGCAGCCCCCAGCACCTGGGGAGTTGGCTGCACGGGCAGGCGATCGGCTCACGTCCATGACTCCGTAAGGAGGTACACGACGACTGCTTGTTCTTCTAGCGTTGCGGTTTGCCTCGCGTTTTTTGCGCTTTAGGAGGACGTCTTGGCGATCGGCACGGTCAAGTGGTTCAACTCGGAAAAGGGCTACGGCTTCATCGCGACCGACGGGGGCCCGGACGTCTTCGTGCACTACTCCGCCATCCAGATGGACGGATTCCGCACGCTGGCCGAGGGCGACCGGGTCGAATTCACGATCGAGGCAGGCAGGGACGGTCGCAGTCAGGCCTCGGAAGTGCGCCGCGCGTCGTGACCCGCCCCAGGCGGACGTTAGGCTGCCCCGCGTGTCGGAGGACCTGAGCGGGCGGCGGCTAGGCCATTACCGGATCGACGGCGTCCTCGGTCGGGGCGGCATGTCCGTGACCTACCGGGCGACGGACGTCAGACTCGGCCGCAAGGTGGCGCTGAAGGTCATCGGCGAGCACCTCACCGCGGACGCCGAGTTCCGCGAGCGCTTCGTCGACGAGGCGCGCAACACCTCGGCCATCGACCACGCCAACATCGTGCCGCTCTACGACTTCGACGAGGTCGACGGGCTGCTGTACATCGCCATGCGGCTGGTCGACGGGTCGGACCTCGCGAGCCACATCAAGGACGGGCCGCTCTCGCCCGCGCGCACGCTGACGCTGCTCGGCCAGGTCGCCGAAGCGCTCGACATGCTGCACGGCAAGGGCCTCGTGCACCTGGACGTGAAGCCGGCGAACGTGCTGGTCACGACCAAGGAGGCGGTGCGCGAGCACGTCTACCTGGCGGACTTCGGCCTGACCAGGCGCGGGGCCACCGGCCACCGCACCCGCACGGGCGACTTCCTCGGGTCGCCGACCTACGCGGCCCCGGAGCACCTGCGCGGCGAGCCGGTCGACGGCCGCACCGACGCGTACGCGCTGGCCTGCATGCTCTACGCGTGCCTGAGCGGCAGGCCGCCGTTCCAGGGCGGCGTGCAGGACGTCATCCAGGGCCACCTCGCCCAGGAGATCCCGCCGCTGACGTCGCTGGTGGTGCTGCCGCCCGCGATCGACGACGTGCTGCGCAAGGGCACCGCGAAGGACCCGAACCAGCGGTTCGCGAACTGCCAGGAGCTGATCAACGCGGCCCGTGGCGCCCTCTCGCAGGTGCAGCGGCCCGGCAACCCCCCGGAGCGCCGCCAGCCGGGAGCGGGCCAGCAGGGCGGCTCTCAGCCCCCGTCCGGGTCGATCCCGGTGCAGCAGCCCGTGCTCGGGCCGAACTCCGGCCCGATGCCCGTGCAGCAGTACCAGCCGCCGCAGCCGCAGCAGCAGGTCCGGCCGCCGGTCTACCCGCAGCAGCAGCCGCCGTTCCAGCAGCCGCACCCCAGCTCGCAGGACCCGGTCCGACTGCGCCCGCCCGCACCGGTCGGCACCAGCGCGTTCGGCAGCACCTCCAGTTCGCGGCCGACGTGGTTCGCGCCGGTGGTCGTCGGCGTGATCGCCGTCGCGCTGGTGATCATCCTGGTGATCCTGCTGTCGCCCAGCGACGAGCCGCCGAGCGACACGCCGGGCACGACGTCGACCAAGCAGTCCATCCAGGTCGGCGAGCCCACGTCGGGCAGCCGCAAACCGCTGCCCACCAGCGTGCCGGTGAAGCCCTCCTCCTGACCTGCGCTTCTTGCACTCGACCCTGTCGAGTGCTAAACACGAACTGGCACTCGGACCACCCGAGTGCCAGCACGCGGGCTAGGACGGTGAGGCTCGTCCCGGTTTTTCCGGGGCAGGTCGTCCGTCGCGGGCACCATCCTGGCCAAGCACCGTGTTCCGCTGTGGACGCACGTCCGCAGTGGCCCCATATCCTTTAAAAGGCGGAGGAACACACCGCAATGGCCAAGATGATCGCGTTCGACGAGGAAGCCCGGCGCGGCCTCGAGCGGGGCATGAACATCCTCGCGGATGCCGTCAAGGTGACGCTCGGCCCGAAGGGCCGCAACGTCGTTCTCGAGAAGAAGTGGGGCGCCCCCACGATCACGAACGACGGCGTCTCGATCGCCAAGGAAATCGAGCTCGAGGACCCCTGGGAGAAGATCGGGGCCGAGCTCGTCAAGGAAGTTGCGAAGAAGACCGACGACGTCGCGGGCGACGGCACCACCACCGCCACCGTGCTCGCCCAGGCGCTCGTGCGCGAGGGCCTGCGCAACGTGGCCGCCGGTGCGAACCCGCTCGGCCTGAAGCGCGGCATCGAGAAGGCCGTCGAGGCCATCACCGAGCAGCTGCTGAAGACCGCCACCACGATCGAGACCAAGGAGCAGATCGCCGCCACGGCGTCCATCTCCGCGGGCGACTCGACGATCGGCGAGCTCATCGCCGAGGCGATGGACAAGGTCGGCAAGGAAGGCGTCATCACGGTCGAGGAGAGCAACGCTCTCGGCCTTGAGCTCGAGCTGACCGAGGGCATGCGCTTCGACAAGGGCTACTCCTCGGCCTACTTCGTCACCGACCCGGAGCGCCAGGAAGCCGTCCTCGAGGACGCGTACATCCTGCTCTACGGCTCGAAGATCTCCTCGGTGAAGGACCTGCTCCCGCTGCTGGAGAAGGTCATGCAGGGCGGCAAGCCGCTCCTCATCATCTCGGAGGACGTCGAGGGCGAGGCGCTGGCGACCCTGGTCGTCAACAAGATCCGCGGCACCTTCAAGTCCGTGGCCGTCAAGGCCCCCGGCTTCGGCGACCGCCGCAAGGCCATCCTCCAGGACATCGCCACCCTCACCGGTGGCCAGGTCATCACCGAGGACGTCGGCCTCAAGCTCGACACCGCCGACATCTCGCTGCTGGGCCGCGCCCGCAAGGTCGTCGTGACCAAGGACGAGACGACCATCGTCGAGGGTTCGGGTGACGCCGAGCAGATCCAGGGCCGCGTCAACCAGATCCGCGCCGAGATCGAGAAGTCCGACTCGGACTACGACCGCGAGAAGCTCCAGGAGCGCCTCGCGAAGCTCGCCGGTGGCGTCGCCGTCATCAAGGCGGGTGCCGCGACCGAGGTCGAGCTCAAGGAGCGCAAGCACCGCATCGAGGACGCGGTGCGCAACGCCAAGGCCGCCGTCGAGGAGGGCATCGTCGCCGGTGGTGGCGTGGCCCTGCTCCAGGCTGCTGAAGCGGTCTTCAAGAACCTTCAGTTGACCGGCGACGAGGCCACTGGCGCCAACATCGTCAAGGTCGCCGTCGAGGCTCCGCTGAAGCAGATCGCCATCAACGCCGGCCTCGAGGGCGGTGTCGTCGTGGAGAAGGTCAAGGGCCTCCCGATCGGCCACGGCCTCAACGCCGCGACCGGCGTCTACGAGGACCTGCTCGCCGCGGGCGTGCCGGACCCGACCAAGGTGACCCGTTCTGCCCTGCAGAACGCCGCCTCGATCGCGGCCCTGTTCCTCACCACCGAGGCCGTTGTGGCCGACAAGCCGGAGAAGAACGCGGCCCCGGCCGCGCCCGACGCCGGCGGCATGGACTTCTGATCCAGAAGACCAAAGCCAACAGTTAGACCCTCGAAGGCCCCGAACCACACAGGTTCGGGGCCTTCGTACATGAAAAACAATGAAAAACAATTTATGAAGAGCAAAAAGAAGAAAAAAGAGCGAAGGTCCAGGTAGGAGACCTAGAGGGAGATCTCGGTCTTGGAGCGGAATGACTGCTTGGCCAGCCTTGGTGGCCGCATGACTGCCCGGCCGGCTTTGGTGGCCGCATGACTGCCTGGCCAGCCTTGGTGGCCGCATGACTACCTAGTGCCACGCGCCTGCTTGAGGCCGATTTTACTTGGGGTTTTTGGCGCTAAACTCAGTCGGGCGGCAAGCTTTCCACCTGCCGTTTTGGCCCGACTAGCGCCAAAAAGAGGGGCCCCAAGTCAAATCGGCCGGCGCGAAGCCATTCACACAGGCCGAGAGGAAACACCAGCCCACTCACACGGGCCGGGAGCAAACACCAGCCCACTAACACAGACCGGGACAAACCACCGGTCAACCCCAGCACCGGGCCGGGAAAAAACCACCGACCCTCAGAACCGAGCACAAGCGCCGCGGCGGTGACGCTTGTGCCGGAACCCCCAAACCCCAGATCCCCGACCGACAGCCCCTACAACATGATCGTCGGCGTCACCACGGTCCGCCCACGTTCCCCGCGGGCGTTCACCAGGTGCACCACGATCTGCGTGGTCCCGGTCGGCACGTCCGACAGCACGAACCGCCCACCGTCGTCGGCCTTGGTCGTCGACGACTCGTGCTCGGCCACCCGCACCTCCACCGTGTGCTCCCCGGCGGGCACCAGCCACCCGTCGATCCGGTGTCGTGCCCCGGTGGACGTGAAGTTCACCATCAGCGTCAGGTTGTCCACCGTGAACGTGATGGTCCCCGGCTGCCCTCCGCGTACCCCCGCGAACGATCCGGCTCGCTCCCACCGGGCCACCTCGACGTCGAGGTCCTCCAGGGCGATGGCGAACTGGACGCGTTCCACGAGGTCCGCGGGTGGTGGGTCGAGTTCGTAGACCAGTCGGGTCAGCTCCGAGAGGACGGCGGTGTCCTCGAAGCCCCTGGGGTCATCGCGCGGGTCGATGTCGTTCACCGCGATCCTCCTTCCGCGTCGAGATGTGTGCGCAGCGTTGTCAGGCAGCGGCCCCTGGTGGGGCCGATGCTGCCGCGCGGTATGGACAGGGCTTCGGCCACCGTGCGGTACTCGGCGCGTCCGGCGAGGACGGTGAGCCGCAGCAGTTCCTGGCACCTTTGGGACAAACGACCGAAAGCCCGCCACAACCGGATGTCCCGGTCGTCGACGAGCGCTGCGTCCTCGGGGAGGCCTTGGGTGCTTTCCAGGTGGTCGGCGACCTCGTCGCTGAGGCCGGTCTCCCGCCTGCTCGGCGTCCAGGTGCGCCGGGCTTCGCGGCGGGTCGCGACGACGAGCCAGCCGACGAGGGCTTTCGGTTCGTGCAGGCGGTCGACGTGGCGCAGGAACGCCAGCCACACCGTCTGCACCACGTCCTCGGCCGTGGCGCGGTCGAGTCCGTGTCCTCTGGCGACGTGCCACACCAGCGGGGTGAGTTCGGCGACGAGCACGTCCAGCGCGCGCCTGTCCCCCGCGCGGGCGGCGTTCACGCAGGCCGCGTGTCTGTCCGTGCCGGCCAAGCCCTCCCATGGAGGGTGTTCGCCGGTCGTGCGCAACTCACCCACGTCCTCACCTCCCGGTCCGTCCGGTGCACTGGTCCTGATGATCGCCGAAGCGGTCCGCGTCGCCTCCCCCGAAACGCCGCGGACCGCTTCCGCTTGGCGGTCTCCCCGATCGACACCCCTCGACGTCGACCGACTCTCCACCACGCCCCCCTGTGGTTCGTCAGCCGCCGTTCCCGGCCGAGGAGGTCGTCCCGCGCTGGTCGCCGGGCGGTTCGGCGGTCATCGGGCCTCCTCGAGCTGGGTCTTTGAGGTCTGTCACCAGCACAAGAGCGCAGTCGGTCTGAGTAGATACACCCATATGGAAATCTTTTCGCCGCTTCTTCGCGGCGAGTGGACGTGTCGGTGCGCCCCGTGGTCGGGCCGTGCCGCCGTGAGGGTGACGGGTGAGGCCGCGCGGGTGACGTCGTCACGCGCAGCACACGCCTATGGTCTGGACCATGCTGGAAGTCATCGCTTTGGACGCGGCCGATGCCGAAGCCGCGCAGGCCGGTGGAGCACACCGGTTGGAACTAGTGGTCGAGATGGCGTCCGACGGGCTCACGCCACCTCCGTCGGTGTTCAGGAGCGTGCGGGCCGCCACGGACCTGCCGATCCGGGTCATGCTCCGCGACGCCACGGGCTTCGCGCCCGGCAGCGTCGACGTGCTGCGCCGGGACGCGGCGGCGCTGCGGGAGCTGGGCGCGACCGAGTTCGTGCTCGGGTTCCTCACCCCGTCGGGTGAGGTCGACGAGGAGACCGTCACGGCCGTGCTCGGGGAGCTGGACGGGTGCCGGTGGACGTTCCACCGCGCGCTGGACAACTCCGCCGACCCGCTGGCCGCGTGGTCGGTCGTCGCGAAGCTCGGCTGCGACACCGTGCTCGCGAGCGGCAGCCCGAAGGGCGTCGCGGACGGCCTGCCGGTGCTGCGCGAGCTGCTCGCGCGGCAGGAGGCCGACGGCCTGGCCGTGTTGGTGGGCGGCGGTTTGCAGGCCGCACAGGTCGGCCCGCTCAAGGCGGCGGGGGCCACCGGCTTCCACGTCGGCAGTGCCGTCCGGCCGTCCGGTTGGAGCGGTCCGGTGTCCCAGGAGGCCGTGCGCACCTGGGCGGATCTGGTCTAGACCCTTGCCGAAACGGACACGCCGCTCCTAACATCGCCGAATCGCGTTGCTCACCGCGAAATGACCGTTGCACATTGTGCAATAAATGTCGCTGAGGGGATCTGAGATGCGGTTCGTGTTGTTGGCTGCGGCGTGTTCCGTGGTGCTGGCCGGGTGCGCGCCGGTGACGTCGTCGGGACCGGCGACCCAGGGCACCGACGAGAAGTCCGGGCAGCTCCGGGTGTGGCTGTTCGACGAGGTGAACCGCGGCCCCAAGGAGGAGGTCGTCAAGCAGGCGGTGAGCGAGTTCCAGGCCGCCCACTCCGGCGTGACCGTGGACGTCCAGTACATCCAGGTGTCCACCCGCGCCGAGCGCTTCAAGGCCGCCTTCAGCGACCCCAAGAGCGCGCCGGACGTCGCCGAGTTCGGCAACACCGACCTCGCGGGCTACGTCGCCGCGGGCGGGTTCGCCGACATCACCAAGGAGACCTCGGACTGGGCGGACAGCAAGGACTTCCTGCCCGCCGTGCTCGACACCGCCAAGGTCGACGGCAAGACCTACGGCCTGCCCTGGTACGTCGGCGTCCGCGCCCTCTACTACCGCACGGACGTGTTCACCGAACTGGGCGTGCAACCGCCGAAGACGCTCGACGAGATCGCCCCGCTGGCCCGCAGGATCCGCGCCGCGAAGCCGGACCTGCTCGGCATCTCCGCGGGCGGCAAGTACACGTTCGGCATGCTGCCCTTCGTGTGGGCCAACGGCGGCGACCTCGCCACCGGCAGCGGCGGCAAGTACACGGCGAAGATCGACAGCGCCGAGTCCAAGAAGGGCGTCGCGAAGTACACCGAGCTGATCGCCGACGACATCTGCCCGGCGGCGCAGTGCGCGGCCAACGGCGGCGACGCGAGCGTCGAGGCGTTCCGCGCGGGCAAGGCCGCGATGGTCATCGGCGGCGACTTCAACCGCAAGTCCGTCGACGCCAGCGCCGCCGCGGGCAAGTACGCGGTCGTGCCGCTGCCCGGCGCCACCGCGGGCTCGATCGCCCCGGCGTTCGCGGGCGGCAACCTGCTCGGCGTCATGAAGGGCACCGAGCGCCGGACGCTGGCGAACCAGTTCCTCCAACTCCTGGGCGGCAAGCAGTACCAGCAGAAGATGTTCCAGGCCATGGGCAACCTGCCGACGTTCGCCGACGTGCAGGCCGACGTGGCCAAGAACGACGCGTTCGAGCAGCCGTTCATCAAGACCCTGGAAGCGGGCACGAAGTTCGTGCCGGTCACGCCGTCGTGGGCCAAGATCGACGCACAGGCCGTGATCCCGACGATGCTCCAGCAGATCGCCGCGGAGGGCAAGGACGTCGAGACCGCCACCAAGACGGCCGCCGACACCATGAACGCGGCCTTCGGCTCGTGACGCAGCGCATGGCGCGGGGTGACGGCAGGACCGCGTTCGCCTACCTCACCCCGGCACTGCTGGTGCTCGGCGGCCTGATGGCCTACCCGATCTACCAGCTGGTGCTCATCTCGCTGTTCGACTACGGCCAGGAGCAGGTCAGCGGCGGGGCCCCGCTGGTGTTCCTCGGGCTCGGCAACTACATGAAGCTGTTGGCGGACCCGCAGTTCTGGACCGTGCTGTGGCAGACCGTCGGCTTCGCCGCGACCTGCGTGGTCGGCACCCTGGTGGTCGGGGCGGCGCTCGCCGTCCTGGCCACCAGGGGCCGCCCCTGGGCCCGGATGCTGCTGTTCCTGGCGGCGCTCGGCGCGTGGGCGACCCCGGCCGTCGCGGGCTCGACGATCTGGCTGTTCCTGTTCGACGCGAACTTCGGCCTGGTCAACGAGATCCTCGGCAGCACCGGCTTCTCCTGGACGTTCGACCGCTGGCTCGCCTTCGGTCTCGTGGCCGCGCAGGTGATCTGGTGCTCGTTCCCGTTCGTCATGGTGACGCTCTACGCGGGCATCAAGGCCATCCCGCAGGAGGTCATCGAGGCCGCGGCGCTCGACGGCGCGTCCACGGTCCGCACCGCGCGCAGCGTCATGCTGCCGCTGCTGCGCCCGCTGATCCTCGTCGTGACGATCCAGTCGATCATCTGGGACTTCAAGGTGTTCACCCAGATCTACGTGATGACCAACGGCGGCGGCATCGCGGGCCGCAACCTCGTCCTCAACGTCTACGCCTACCAGCAGGCCTTCGCCGCGTCCGAGTACGGCCTCGGCGCGACCATCGGCGTCGTCATGACCGCGTTGCTGCTGCTGATCACCATCGGCTACCTGCGGGCGCTGCGGAAGTCGGGAGAAGAGCTGTGAAACGTCCCGGCAGGCTGATCGCCGAACTCGTGACCGTCGTGATCGCCGCGGTGATCGCGTTCCCGCTGTACTGGATGGTCCTGACCGCGCTGAAGCCCGCCGACGAGGTGATCTCGGCGAACCCGCGGCCGTGGACGCTCGCGCCGACGCTGGACAACTTCACCCGCGCGCTGACCGTGCAGAGCTTCGGCCGGTACTTCCTGAACAGCCTGGTCGTCGCGCTGGTCGTGGTGGTGCTGAGCCTGCTGATGTCGTTCCTCGCGGCCACAGCGCTGACCCGCTTCCGGTTCCGCGGCCGGACGACGATGCTGATCATGCTGCTGGTGGTGCAGATGGTGCCGGTGGAAGCCCTGACCGTGCCGCTGTTCTTCATGATGCGGTCGGTCGGCGACACGCTGCCCGCGTTCGGGCTGAACCACCTCGGCTCGCTGGTGCTGGTGCACCTGGCGTTCAGCATGCCGTTCGCGATCTGGATGCTGCGCGGGTTCGTCGCGGCGGTGCCGGTGGAGCTGGAGGAGGCCGCGACGCTGGACGGCGCGAGCCGCTTCCGGTTCCTGTGGCAGGTGCTGTTCCCGCTGGTGGCGCCCGGTCTGGTGGCCACGAGCGTGCTGGCGTTCATCCACGCGTGGAACGACTTCCTGTTCGCCAAGACGTTCATCATCTCGGCCGCGGAGAACCAGACGCTGCCGCTGGCGTTGCAGGCGTTCATCAAACCCGACCAGAACGACTGGGGAGCGATCATGGCCGGTTCGACCCTGATGACCATTCCGGTGCTGGTGTTCTTCGTGCTCGTGCAGCGCAGGCTCGTGTCCGGTCTCGCCGGGGCGGTGAAGGGATGAGCCTGCTTCCCAAGCCGACGCGGTTCACCCCCGGAACCGGTGTGACGCAACGGATCGAGCCGGTGGTGTCGTTCGTCGACGGGCCCGCGGAGTCGTACCGCCTGGTGGTCACCACCGAGGGCGTGTCGGTCGAGGCGGCCGACGCGGCGGGCGCGTTCTACGCCGCCCAGACCCTCCGGCAGCTGCGCGGGCCGGACGCGTTCCGGGCCGCGCCGATCAGCGCGGACCCGCCGTCCCTGCCGGTGTGCGTGGTCGAGGACCGGCCGCGGTTCCCGTGGCGGGGCTGCATGCTCGACGTGGCGCGGCACTTCCTGCCCAAGCACGACCTGCTGCGGTACGTGGACCTGATCGCGGCGCACAAGCTGAACGTGCTGCACCTGCACCTGACCGACGACCAGGGCTGGCGCTTCGAGGTGAAGCGGTACCCGAGGCTGACCGAGGTCGGGTCGTGGCGGCCGGAGTCGCGCTACGGCGACCGGCGCGCGAAGGTGTCGACCGGCAGGCCGCACGGCGGTTTCTACACGCAGGACGACCTGCGCGAGGTCGTGGCGTACGCGGCGGCGCGGCACGTGACCGTGGTGCCGGAGATCGACGTGCCCGGCCACAGCCAGGCGGCCATCGCGGCGTACCCCGAACTGGGGAGCGGCGACCCCGTGGGCGTCTGGACCGACTGGGGGATCAACGAGAACGTGCTGAACCTGGAGGAGTCCACAGTGGACTTCTACCGGGGTGTGTTCGACGAGCTGGTGGACGTGTTCCCCAGCGCGGTGATCGGGCTCGGCGGCGACGAGGTGCCGGGCGCGACGGAGGCGCACGGCGGGTTCATCCGGGCCATCGCGGAACACCTGGCGACGCACGGGCGGCGGGCGTTCGGCTGGGACGAGATCGCCGAGGTCGGGCCGCTGCCGGACGGCGCGGTGCTGGCGTCGTGGCGCGGGGAGGACGCGGGGGTGGCGGCCGTGCGCGGCGGCCACGACGTGGTGATGTGCCCGGAGCGGCACGTGTACCTGGACTACCGGCAGTCCGACTCGCCGGACGAGCCGATCCCGGTGGGCACGGTGCTGTCGCTTTCGGACGTCTACCGGTACGAGCCGGTGCCCTCGGTCCTCACCGGCGAGGAGCCGGGGCGGGTGATCGGCGCGCAGGCGAACGTGTGGACCGAGCACCTGGACTCGGCGCGGCGGCTGGACTACGCGGCCTTCCCGAGGCTGGCCGCGTTCGCCGAGGTCGTGTGGAGTGGTGGCGAGCGCGACGAGGAGGAGTTCCTCGAGCGGCTCGCCACCCACCACCTGCCCCGGCTCGACGCGCTGGGCGTGGAGTACCGGCCACTGGCCGGACCACACCCGTGGCAGACGATGCCGGGCGTCCCTGGCTTCCCACGGTGACTAGAAGGTGTGCGGGGTGTCCTGCGGCTGGTAGAGGTCCGGGCTACTGGACTCCTCGGGGATGAGCACCCAGCAGGCGATGTAGAGGATGGCGCCGGTGCCGAAGCCGAAGAGGGTCGCGGCCACGAGGCCGATGCGCAGCAGGGTCGCGTCGATGCCCATCAGCTTCGCCGCGCCACCGCACACGCCGCCGAGCATCTTGTCGTCCCGGCTGCGGCGGAGCTTCTTGACCTTGTCGGTGGTCTCGTTGAGCACGTTGTTCGTCATGGGTACAACGATGCCGTCCAGGAGCTGCGAGAACATCGGGGGCGGACCCTGACGTCCCCCGGATCCGCGACCCTGGCCGTACCCTCAGGGCGTGACGCCGGACGAGCTCGCCGCCGAACTGGACCGCGTCGGGTACCTGCCCGACGCGGGCGTGACGACGGCCGCGTTCCTGGCGCTGAAGATGCACCGGCCCCTGTTCTGCGAGGGCGAGCCGGGCACCGGCAAGACGTCGCTGGCACTGGCACTGGCCCAGGCCCTCTCGCTCCCGCTGATCCGGCTCCAGTGCCACGAGGGCATCGACGCCTCCCAGGCCCTCTACGACTGGGACTTCCCCCGCCAGCTCCTGCACCTGCGCGCCCTGGAGGCCGCGGGGTCCACCGTCGACCCGGACACCGCGGAGGCTTCCCTCTACACCCGCCGGTTCCTGCTGGCCAGGCCCCTGCTGCGGGCGTTGGAGGAGTCCCCGTGCGTGCTGCTGGTCGACGAGGTCGACCGCGCCGACGACGAGTTCGAGGCCTTCCTGCTCGAAGTCCTGGACAGCAACACCGTCACCATCCCCGAACTGGGCGAGATCCGCGCCCTCGTCCCCCCGATCGTCGTCCTGACCTCGAACCGCACCCGCGAGGTCCACGACGCCCTCAAGCGCCGCTGCCTCTACCACTGGCTCGAACACCCCGACCTGCCCCGCGAGGTGGAGATCATCCGCCGCCGCCAACCGGGCGTCACCGAACACCTCGCCACCCAGATCGCCACCGCGGTCGGCAAACTCCGCGACCTCGACCTGCTGAAACCACCGGGCGTGGCCGAATCCCTCGACTGGGCGGCCGCGCTGCTCGCACTGGGCCGCACCGAACTGGACGCCGAAACAGCCGCCACCACCCTGGGAGCGGTCCTCAAGTACCGCGAGGACGCCACCCGCGCGGTGGCGTCGGGGGTGCTGGGCCGAGAGGCCAGTTGAGATTCTTCGGACGATCCTCCAACTCGTGGAGGCGCACAATTGTGGGATGACGGTTCTGACCGGATACGTCGGGTTCGCCCGTGCGCTGCGCCAAGCGGGTGTCGGGTGCGGGCCCGAGCGGGTGCAGGCGTACGTCGGGGCGGTCGGGTTGGTGGATCCCGGCAGCCGGGACGACCTGTACTGGGCCGGGCGGTTGACGTTGTGCGGGGAGCCCGACGACCTGCCGCGGTACGACGCCGCGTTCGAGGCCTGGTTCGGGGGTGAGCCGCCGCGGAGGGCCCGGCACCGGAAGTTGCGGGCGACCCAGCTCGCCGCGCTCAACGGTGGGGAGAGCCAGGACGGGCGGGGCGGGCGGCTCGCCACGGCCGCCAGTGACACCGAGGTCCTGCGGCACAAGGACATCGCCGGGTTGACCCCGGCCGAGAAGGCGCACCTGCGGGAGTTGATCGCGACGCTCAAGCCCGTTCCGCCCAGAAGAAGGGCGTTGCGGGCGACGAAGGCCAGGAGCGGGCAGCTCGACCCGAAGCGGACGTTGCGGGCGATGCTCGCGGCCGGGGGTGAGCCTGCCAGGCCGAGGTACCGGCGCAAGGGCACGCGGCCTCGCAAGGTGGTGCTGCTGGTCGACGTGTCGGGCTCGATGTCGCCGTACGCGGACGCGTTGCTGCGGTTCTCGCACGTCGTCGCGCGGGCGATGCCGACCGAGGTGTGCACGCTCGGCACGCGGCTCACGCGGGTGAGCCGTCAGCTCAAGCACCGCGACGCCGAGTTCGCGCTGCTGTCAGCCACCCGTGCCGTGCCGGACTACGAGGGCGGGACCCGGCTCGGTGAGACGATCAAGGTGTTCCTGGACCGGTGGGGGCAGCGCGGGGTGGCGCGGCGGGCTGTCGTCGTGGTGTTCTCGGACGGGTGGGAGCGCGGCGACACCGCGTTGCTGGGCGAGCAGTTGGCCCGGTTGAGGCGGTTGGCGCACGCCGTCATCTGGGTCAACCCGCACGCGGGCAAGGACGGCTACGCGCCGACCCAGTCCGGGATCATCGCGGCCCTGCCGCACGTGGACCGCCTCCTGGCGGGCCACAGCCTCGACACCCTGCGCCACCTGCTCAAGGAGATCAACCGTGCGTGATGTGCTCGACGAACTCGCCCGCCGCGTCGCGGACGGGCAGACCGTGGGAGTGGGCACGGTCGTGGCGACCTTCAGCTCGGCGCCGAGGGCTCCTGGCGCGGCGATGCTGGTCGGCCCGGACGGCGAGGTCACCGGCAGCGTGTCCGGCGGCTGCGTCGAGGGGGCCGTGTACGACCTCGCGCAGCAGGTCGTCGCCGAGGACCAGCCGGTGCTCCAGCGCTACGGCGTGAGCGACGACGACGCGTTCGCGGTGGGTCTGACCTGCGGCGGGATCATCGACGTCTACGTGGAGTCGATCAACGCGGCCACGTTCCCCGAGCTGGCCGAGATCCACGAGGCCGTGCGCGCGGAGGTGCCGGTGGCCATCGCGACGATCATCGAGCACCCCGACGCCGACCGGTTGGGCCGCCGCGTGGTGATCTGGCCGGACCGGGTGTCCGGGACGCTCGGGTCGGCCCGCGCGACGGACGCCGTCGTGGACGACGCGCGCGGGATGCTCGCGACCGGCCGCAGCGGCTCGCTGCACTACGGGCCGGACGGGCAGCGCCGCGGCGAGGGCATGACGGTGTTCGTGAACTCGTTCGAGCCGCCGCCCCGGATGCTGGTGTTCGGCGCGATCGACTTCGCCTCGGCGATGGCCCGGCTCGGCACGTTCCTCGGCTACCGGGTCACGGTGTGCGACGCGCGGCCGGTGTTCGCGACCGCGAGCCGGTTCCCGGAGGCCGACGAGGTCGTCGTGGACTGGCCGCACCGCTACCTCGCGGCGCAGGCCGACGCCGGGCGCGTGGACGAGCGGACCGTCGTCGCGGTGCTCACGCACGACCCGAAGTTCGACGTCCCGCTGCTGGAGGTCGCGCTGCGGCTGAAGCTCGCGTACGTCGGCGCGATGGGGTCGCGGCGCACGCACGACGACCGGTTGCGGCGGCTCCGCGAGGCGGGCGTGACCGAGGGCGAGCTGGCCGGGATGGCGTCGCCGATCGGGCTCGACCTGGGCGCGCGCACGCCGGAGGAGACCGCGGTGTCGATCGCGGCCGAGATCATCGCTCTGCGCTGGGGCGGTCGCGGTGAGCGATTGACGATTCTGGACGGCGCGATCCACAGGTAGCGGAGTTAGGGTGATGTGACAACGGTCACCCACCACTGGCCTGGAGGGTTTCATGCGCATCACCGTCACCGTCGACGGCGTCAGCTACACCGACGACGTGGAACCGCGCTTGCTGCTGGTCCACTACCTGCGAGAACGACTAGGCAAAACCGGAACCGTCATCGGGTGCGACACGAGCAACTGCGGCGCGTGCACCGTCCACCTCGACGGCCACAGCGTGAAGTCGTGCTCCGTGTTCGCGGTGCAGGCGGACCGCCGGGACGTCACCACGATCGAGGGCCTCGCCCGCGACGGGCAGCTCCACCCCGTGCAGAAGGCGTTCCACGAGAACCACGCGCTCCAGTGCGGGTTCTGCACCCCCGGCATGATCATGCAGTCGCTGGACCTGATCGCCGACCACCCCGACCCGGACGAGGAGACCGTCCGCAAGGGCCTGGAGGGCAACCTCTGCCGGTGCACCGGCTACCAGAACATCGTGAAGGCCGTCCGCGCCGCCGCCCACGAGATGCGGCCCGGCGCGGGCCCTGAAGCCGAGCAGGTCACCCACTCGCACGTCGGGGGCGGGGAATGACCGCGACCGCCGAACCGGAGATCGGCCGGGCGCGGCTGCGCAAGGAGGACGCGCGGCTGATCACCGGCGACACCCGCTGGACCGACAACATCCAGATGGCCGGGATGCTGCACATGGCCGTGCTCCGCAGCCCGATGGCGCACGCGACGATCGTCAGCATCGATGTCAGCGCGGCCACCGACATGCCCGGCGTGCTGCTGGTGCTGACCGGCGAGGACGTGGCCGACGAGCAGGGCAGCCTGCCGTGCGCGTGGCCGATCACCGAGGACATGCTCGCGCCACCGGCCCCGTCGCTGGCCGTGGGGCAGGTCAACTTCGCCGGCGAGGGCGTCGCCGTCGTGATCGCCCGCAGCGACTACGAGGCGCACGACGCGCTGGCCGCGATCGACGTCGAGTACGAGGACCTGCCCGTGGTCCTGGACATGAACGCCGCCATCGCCGACGGCGCCGACCTCGTGCACCCGGACCTGGGCACGAACAAGAGCGCGACCTGGGTGTTCGACTCCGCCGAGGCGGGGACGGGCGCGGACGTCGACCAGGCCATCGCCGACGCGGAGGTGACGGTCACCAGGACGTTCCGCCAGCAGCGGCTCATCCCGGCGTTCATGGAGCCCCGGTCCGTCGTCGTCGACCCCGGCGGCGGGTCGATCACCATGTGGTCGGCGACCCAGGTCCCGCACATCCTGCGGTGGATGCTGTCCGCCGTGCTCGGCATCCCCGAGCACAAGGTGCGGGTCATCGCCCCGGACGTCGGCGGCGGCTTCGGCGGCAAGCTCCAGGTCACGCCCGAGGAGGTGCTGACCCTCCTGGTCGCCCGCCGCCTCGGCAAGCCGGTGAAGTGGACCGAGTCGCGCACCGAGTCGATGCTGTCCGCCCACCACGGCCGCGACCAGATCCAGCAGCTCACGGTCACCGCCCGCCGCGACGGCACGGTCACCGGCCTCAAGGTCGACCTGCTCGCCGACATGGGCGCGTACCTGCGGCTGGTCACGCCGGGCGTGCCGATCCTCGGCGCGTTCATGTTCAACGCCATCTACAAGTTCCCCGCGTACCGGTTCACCTGCGTCAACGTGTTCACCAACAAGGTGCCGACGGACGCCTACCGCGGCGCGGGCCGCCCCGAGGCCACGTTCGCGATCGAGCGGCTGATGGACGAGCTGGCCGTCGAGCTCGACATGGAGCCCATGGAGCTGCGCCGCAAGAACTGGATCAAGCACGAGGAGTTCCCGTTCACCACGGTCTGCGGGCTCACCTACGACTCCGGTAACTACGAGGCCGCGACCGACCGGGCCATGGAGCTGTTCGGGTACGACGAGCTGCGGCAGGAGCAGGCGCGTCGGCGGGAGAGCGGTGACCCGGTGCAGCTCGGCATCGGCATCTCCACGTTCACCGAGATGTGCGGCCTCGCGCCGTCGCGGGTGCTCGGCTCGCTGCGCTACGGCGCCGGCGGCTGGGAGCACGCGGCGATCCGGATGCTGCCCACCGGCAAGGTCGAGCTGATCACCGGCACCTCGCCGCACGGGCAGGGGCACGAGACGGCGTGGAGCCAGATCGTGGCGGACCGGCTCGGCGTGCCGTTCGAGGACGTCGAGGTGCTGCACGGCGACACGCAGTCCTCGCACAAGGGCATGGACAGCTACGGGTCGCGGTCGCTGGCCGTCGGCGGCACGGCGATCGTGCTGGCGGCGGACAAGGTGCTGGCCAAGGCCCGCACGCTGGCCGCGCACCTGATGGAGTGCGCGGAGTCCGATGTGGACTTCTCCGCGGGCCGGTTCTCCGTGCGCGGCACGGGAACCAGCACCGCGCTCACCGACGTCGTGCTCGCCGCGCACGTGGCGCACAACCTGCCGGACGGCATGGAGCCGGGAATGGACGCCGAGTCGACGTTCGACCCGACGAACTTCTCGTTCCCGCACGGCACCCACCTGTGCGCGGCGGAGGTCGACACCGAGACCGGCGCGGTGAGGATCCGCTCGTACGTCTGCGTCGACGACATCGGCGAGGTGGTGAACCCGCTGATCGTCGAGGGCCAGGTGCACGGCGGCCTGGCGCAGGGCATCGCGCAGGCGCTGTTCGAGGAGGCCGTGCACGACGAGTCGGGCACCCTCACGACGGCGACGCTCGCGGACTACCTGCTCCCGTCCGCGGCGGACCTGCCGCACTTCACGACGGACCGGACCGTGACCCCGGCGGACTCGAACCCGCTCGGCGTCAAGGGGGTCGGCGAGGCGGGCACGATCGCCTCGACCCCGGCCGTGGTCAACGCGGTGATCGACGCCGTGCGGCACTTCGGCGTGGACGACGTCGAGATGCCCTGCACGCCCATGCGGGTGTGGAAGGCCGTGCACGAGGGCAAGCAGCGAGGCGTGCCGACGACACCCGTCGCGGCGGGCGGCCTCGGCTCCATCGACGCGCAGGGAGGTGCGGAGTGATCCCCGCGGAGTTCGAGTACGTGGCGCCGTCCTCGGTCGAGGAGGCGGTGCGGGCGCTCACCGAGGCCGGTGAGGACGCCAAGGTGATGGCCGGTGGCCAGAGCCTGATCCCGGTGCTGCGGATGAGGCTGGCCGCGCCGAACGTGGTCGTGGACCTGTCGAACCTGAGCGAGCTGACCGGCGTCCGCGACGACGGCGACTCGCTGCTCATCGGGGCGATGACCACGCACTACGAGGTCCAGCGCGACCACCTGGTGCGCGACCACGCCCGGCTGCTGGCGCTGGCCACCGACGAGGTCGCGGACCCGCAGGTGCGGCACCGCGGCACGTTCGGCGGGGCGCTGGCGCACGCCGACCCGGCGGGCGACCTGCCCGCGCCCGCGCTGGCGATGGACGCCACGATGATCATCATCGGGCCGGGCGGGCGGCGGGAGGTGCCCGCGGCGGAGTTCTTCGTCGACTACTTCACCACCGTGCTGGAGCCGAACGAGGTCCTCGTCGACATCAGGGTGCCGAAGCTGACCGGCTGGAGCGCGCACTACGAGAAGTTCAACCGGGTCGCGCAGGCGTGGTCGATCGTCGCGGTCGCGGCGGCCGTCCGGGTGGCCGACGGCGCCATCGCCGAGGCCAGGGTGGCGCTCACCAACATGGGGCCGACCCCGGTGCGCGCGCACGGCGTGGAGGAGGCCCTCGTCGGGCGGCCCGCCACCGCCGAGTCGATCACCGCCGCCGCGGCCCGCGCGGCGGAGGGCACGAACCCGACGACGGACGGCAACGCCGACGCCGAGTTCCGCTCGCACCTGGCGCGCGTCCTGACCGGGCGGGCCCTGACCGCAGCGGTGGGCGCATGAGGTTGGAGCACGAGTTCACGGTCCCGGCCCCGGTCGGGACCGTGTGGACCGCGCTCGTCGATCCGGAAAGGGTGGCGCCGTGCATGCCCGGCGCCACCCTGACCGGGGTCGACGGGGAGAAGTTCACCGGGACCGTGAAGGTGAGGCTCGGCCCGATCACCTTGATGTACAAGGGATCGGGCGAGTTCCTGGAGACCGACGAGGACTCCCGCCGGATGGTGATGAAGGCGTCCGGCAAGGACGTCCGCGGCAACGGCACGGCCGCGGCGACGGTCACCGCCGTGCTGAGCGAGGTCGACGGCGGCACGCGCTGCGAGGTCGTGACGGACCTGAGCATCACCGGCAGGCCGGCGCAGTTCGGCAGGGGCCTGATCGCCGAGGTCGGGGGCAAGATCATCGACCAGTTCGCCGATTGCCTGGCGAGCGGGCTCGGAACGGAGGAGGCTGGCGGGGACACCGCCCCCGAGGCCCCCGAGGACACCGCCGTGAGCCAGCAGCACCTCAGAGCCGTTCCGGACCAGGCCGAGGAGGTCGAGGCGATCGACCTGCTCGGCACCGCGGGCGTTCCCGTGCTCAAGCGGGCGCTGCCGCTGGTGCTGGGCCTCGCCGTGGTCGCGCTCGTGGTGTCCCGGCTCAGGCGGCACCGCTGAAGGACCGGCGCGGGCGGCTGACGGCGGTACTGGCCGCCTGCGCCGTCCTGGGGGCGTGCACCAGCACGTCCGGCACCCCGGTGGCCGTGCCGTCGTCCTCGACCGCGCCGCCACCGGGGGTTCCGGCCGCGCCACCGCCCCGGTCGTTCACGCTGGCCGCGGGCGGCGACATCCTCATCCACCCGGCGTTGACCGAGCAGGCCAAGGCCGACGGCGGCGGCAAGCTCGACTTCGGGCCGCTGCTGGAGGGCCTGCGCCCGGCCGTGGCGGCGGACCTGTCGATCTGCCACCTGGAGACGCCGCTGTCCGCGCCCGGCGAGCCGACGTTCGGCTACCCGGCGTTCAGCGCGCCGCCGGAGGTCGCGAAAGCGCTCGTCGACCTCGGGTACGACAGCTGCTCGACCGCGTCCAACCACACGCTGGACCGCGACGTGCGGGGCGTGCGGACGACGTTGGACGTCCTGGACTCGGTCGGGATGAAGCACACCGGCTCGGCCCGCACCCCCGAGGAAGCCGCGAAACCGCTGATCCTCGACGCCAACGGCGTGAAGGTCGCGCAGGTCTCGTTCACCTTCGGCTTCAACGGGATCCCGCTGCCCGAGCCGTGGATGGCGAACCCGCTGGACCCGCAGAAGGTGATCGAGGCGGGCCGGGCGGCCAAGGCGGCGGGCGCGGAAGTCGTGGTCGCGAGCCTGCACTGGGGCGCCGAGTACGAGGCCGACCCGACGCTGGAGCAGCGGACCATGGCGGCCACGATCCTGGCCGACCCGGCGATCGACCTGATCATCGGCACGCACGTGCACACCGTGCAGCCGATGGAGCAGATCGCGGGCAAGTGGGTCGTCTACGGGATGGGCAACGAGGCCGCGAAGCACGAGGAGCCGCGCGGCACCACCGAGGAAGGCCTGATCGCCCGGTTCCGGTTCGTGCAGGGGCCGCAGGGGTGGCACGTCGACGAGGCCAGGTACCGCCCGACGCTGGTCGAGCTGGGGCCGCCGATCCGGGTGATCGACCTCGCCTCGTTCCCCCCGACGCCGCGCCGCACCGAGGCGCTGGCGCGCACCGACGAGATCGTCGGACGGCTCGGCGCGGCCGAAGCGGGCCTCGGACGATAGTTTCGCCGATCAACCCCCTACGCGAGTACCCCTGTGATGAGCCGTTGACCTGCCGTTATTCCGCTTCGAAAAATGAGTGAACCGAACCCCGCCGCCATGCGTGATGTAGCTGTACCGCGAAGATCACCGCTTGACGCACCGGAGGCTGGCCGCTCATGACCGGGAACCCCTTTGTCGCCCAGACGAAGCTGCTGCGACTCCCGAGGCCCAACAACACCTCGGGCCTGCTGCCGAGCACCCCCGCCGTCGGCCCGGTGCCGGAACCGGACCTGGCCACGGTCACGCCGCTGCCCCCGCGCCCCGCCGGTCGTCCGCCGCTGCGCGTCGACGTCGTCGGCGGCGGCCCGGTCGGCCTCACGTTCGCGTGCACGCTGCGCGCCATGATGGGCGACCAGGTCACGATCCGCGTCTACGACGCCCGCTGGCACCGCCGCAACGGCCGCGTCCTGTGGCGCGAGCGCGCCGAGGGCAACACCCGCCGCGAGCAGGTCGTGACCTTGCAGAGCAACGTGTGGTCCAACTTCCCGGAGAAGGTGAAGCAGCGCCTGTTCACCCAGGGCCGGTACGGCGAGATGTGGCCGCTGGGCCCGGACTCCCCGGCCGACCGCGGCAGGCCCCGCAACCTCAAGATCCGCTGGATCGAGGACTGCCTGCTGGACATGGCGCAGGACGTCTACGGCATCGAACTGCACAACGAGGCGTACGAGCGGCCCGAGACGTGGGACGGCCTGCACATCCTGGCCATCGCCGACGGCGCGAAGTCGCGCACCCGTGAAGGCCTGAAGGACAAGTTCGGCACCCCGGACCGCGAGTTCTACTCGATCAACGGCGCTCCGCTGGAGGAGACCGTGCTCGGCATCCGGGTCAAGTCGCACATCCCGGACGAGCACACGGTCCCGTTGACCGTGAGCCAGAACCGGTTCCTGTTCAACTCGCTGGGCGGCGGCTTCATCAACATGCGCCTCACCGCCGAGGAGGCCTCCGAGCTCGTCGCGCTCGGCGAGAACGGTCCGGTCGAGTGCATCCAGCGCTACGCGTGCACCATGCGGCCCGAGATCGGCCGGTTCGTCTGCGACCGCCACAAGGCCACGTTCAAGCCGTCGATCGACTCCCTCTCGTTCCTGTGGCCGCGGATCATGGACGGCATCCGCTTCTTCGGCGCCCAGCCGTCGGACTTCCTCAGCCTCACCGCGTTCACGCTGGGCATGCAGCAGCACTCCCGCTTCACCGCCCAGTTGGCGCCCGCGACGTTCGGCTTCCTGCTCGGCGACGCCGCCAACTCCCTGCACTTCTGGCCGGGCCGCGGCCTCAACACCGGCGTCAAGAGCGCCCAGTCCCTCGCCACCACGCTGCGCCAGCGCTGGCAGGGCACCCCGTTCCGCTCGGCCGACTTCTCCGGCCACGAGGGCATCATGCAGCAGCTCCAGTACCGCGAGAAGTCCCGCGCGTGGACCACGATGGTCATGCCGGACGAGAGCGGAATGCCACGGGGAATCGAGGACCGCGTCCGCGACGGCCTCGAAGGCCCGTTCGACCGCCAGGCCCTGACAGCGGAGCTGTGGACCCGCATGCGCACGATCAAGAACCGCCTCGCCCCCCGCATGGGCCCCCTGCCCAGCGACGACTGGTACCTCAACAAGATCAACGGCTTGCACGTGAAGACCCTCAAGGTGATGGTCGAGACGGGCCCGTGGATCACCCGCGAGATCGGCGGCGACGAGGTCTCCGTCAACGTCGAGTTCCCGGAACCGTCCCGCCGCGACATCCCCCTCACCCACCTCCGCAGCGCTTCACTGGTGGGGTGACCCATCGGGGTGATCACCCGGCTGACCTGGACCGATAGTCAATTTCCACCGGGTGATCACCCGATCGTGGTCGACTTCCCGCGGGTACGATCGGGCGACGTGATCGCGAGGGAGGTGCACTGTGGTCGACAAGTTCCTGGATCCGCTGCTCAGCCGCAAGGACACCGCCCGGCACCTCGTCATCCCGTCGTCGACGCTCAACCGGTGGCTCGGGGAGGAGGCTGCGGGATCACCCCTGGTGCACGGTGTCGAACCGGAGCACGTGGGCTGGCCCTCGGTGCCCTTCGTCGCCGTGGTCGAGGCGTACGTGCTGCGCTCGCTGCGCGACCTGGGCCTGAGCATGAACAAGATCAGGGACGCGGCAGCGGAGGTCCGCAACGCCTTCGGCACGGAGTTCGGCCTGGCCACCCGGAAGATCGCCACCGACGGCATCGACATCTTCCTCGACTACGCGCCGGACGACATCGCCCGCGTCGGTGATCGGCAGCGGCCGATCCGCGAGGTGCTCGACGGCTACCTGCACTACATCGAGTGGGACGCCGACGACAACTTCGCCTCCCGGTTGAAGCTCCGGCAGTACCCCGCCGTCGTTCCCGTGGTCATCGATCCCCGCTTCGGCCGGGGATCGCCCGTCGTGGCGGAGAACAACGTCCCGGTCGAGGCGATCGTGACCATGTGGCAGGCGGGGGAGACGATCGAGGAAGTCGCCTACGAGTACGAGTTGGACCCCGTCCAAGTCGAGTCGATCTGCCGGGTCTGGCGTGCCGCCTGAATTCTTCCTCGACCGCAGCCTCGGCCGCGGGGTCGCCGAAGGTCTCGTCGAGCGCGGATGGGTGGTCCACCGCATCACCGCGCACTTCCCGGATGACGCGCAGCACACTCCCGACGAGGAGTGGTTGACCTACGGTCTCCGTCGAGGGTGGACCCCTCTGTGCAAGGACGGCCGCATCAAGGGCCGTTCGAGCGAGCGGCAGCCGCTCGAGGAGCACACGGCCGCCCTGTTCTACCTCGACAACCAGCAACTCCGGCGCGACGAGATGGTCGACAGGTTCCACGGCGCGCGCGACGCGATCCACCGCGCGATCGATCGCCGGAAGCCCGCGACGTACGCCGTGACTGTCTTCGGAATCCGGCGCACGTGGCCGTGACGGACGGGATGCGGTTGGCGGCATCGTCGAACGTTCCTACCGTGGGCCGATGACCTCACCCGCGTTCCTCCAGCCCGAGCCGATCACCACCGACCGGCTCGGGCTGGAGCCGTTGCGGGTCGAGCACGCCGAGGAGATGGTCGGGGTGCTCGGGGACGTGGGGTTGTACGGGTTCATCGGGGGTGGGCCGCCGTCGGTCGAGGTGCTTCGGGAGCGGTATCGGCGGCAGGTCGCGGGGGTTGCCCAGGGGTGGTTGAACTGGGTCGCGCGGTGTCAGGGGCGGGTTGTGGGGACGGTGCAGGCGACCGTGGTGGGGGAGACCGCGGACGTGGCTTGGGTGGTGGGGACCGGGTTTCAAGGGCGCGGGTACGCGGGGGAGGCCGCGCTCGGGATGGTGGAGTGGTTGTGGCGCAACGGGATTCGGGAAGTGGCGGCGTACGTGCACCCCGAGCACCACGCGTCGGCCGCGGTGGCCAAGCGGGTGGGGTTGGTGAGAACCGGCGTGGTGGTCGACGGGGAGGTGCGGTGGGTCAGCGCAGGGCGGTGACGCGGGCCAGGCGGTCCAGCCAGCGGGCCGTGGTGGGTTCGTCGGCGGCGTAGCGGTCGTAGAGGTCCGGCACCGGGGCGCGTGGGGGGACGGGGAGGTGGCCGTCCACCGCGCGCAGGGAAGCCGTGGACACGTCGCCGGTCATGAGGGACAGCGTCGCCAGGCCGCAGGCGTGGTCCAGCGTCGGGAGGGCCGCGGCGAGGGCCAGGCCCGCCGCCAGGCCGACGGAGGTCTCGACGGCGGAGGAGATGACGCACGGGAGGCCGGAGGCCTCGGCGACCTTCAGGGCACGGCGGACGCCGCCCAGGGGGGCGACCTTGATCACGGCGATGTCGGCCGCGCCCGCCACCGCGACCTTCAGCGGGTCCTCGGCGCGGCGGATGGACTCGTCGGCGGCGATCGGGACCGACACCCGACGCCGGACCGCGGCCAGTTCCTCGATCGTGCGGCACGGCTGTTCGACGTACTCCAGGCCGCCCGCGGCGCGGTCCAACGCGACGATGGCCTTGACCGCGGTGTCGACGTCCCACGCCATGTTCGCGTCCACCCTGACCTTGCCGCCCGGTCCCAGCGCGTCGCGGACGGCGGCGACCCGCTCCAGGTCCGACGACAGCGGGGCGCCCGGATCGGCGACCTTCACCTTCGCGGTCGTGCACCCGGAGGCCGCCACGATCTCGAAAGCCTGAGCGGCGGACACCACCGGCACGGTGCAGTTGACCGGGATCGTCGCGCGCAGCGGGGCGGGCCAGCCGAGGCCCGCCGCCTCCTCCGCGCACTCCAGCCACGGCACGCACTCGGCGTCGGAGTAGTCCAGGAACGGGCAGAACTCGCCCCAGCCCGAGGGCCCCTCGACCAGCACGCCTTCGCGCACGGTGATGCCCCGGAAGCGGTTGCGCATCGGGATCGCGTACACCCGGATCGAGGAGACGTCCACGCCGCCATCCAACCAAAGCGGCGGCGTGGACGCCTCGTCAGCCGATCTCGGGCAGCTTCGGGCCGAGCAGGTCGTCGGCGTCGACGATCTTGTACGCGTAGCCCTGCTCCGCGAGGAAGCGCTGGCGGTGCGCCGCGTAGTCGGTGTCCAAAGTGTCCCGCGAGACCACCGAGTAGAAGTGCGCCTGGCGGCCGTCACCCTTGGGGCGCAACAACCTGCCGAGCCGCTGCGCCTCCTCCTGCCGCGACCCGAACGTCCCCGACACCTGCACCGCCACCGAGGCCTCCGGCAGGTCGATGGAGAAGTTCGCGACCTTCGACACCACGAGCACGCGGATCTCGCCCTTGCGGAACGCGTCGAACAGGACCTCGCGCTCCTTGTTCTTCGTGGACCCCTGGATGACCGGCGCGTTCAACGCCGCCCCGAGGTCGTCGAGCTGGTCGAGGTACGCGCCGATGACCAGCGTCGGCTCGTCCGGGTGCTTGTCCAGGATGGCCTGCACGACCGGCATCTTGGTGTGCGCCGTGGAGCAGAGCTTGTACCGCTCCTCCGGTTCGGCCGTCGCGTACAGCAGCCGCTCGTTGTCGGTCAGGGTCACGCGCACCTCGGTGCACTCGGCCGGGGCGATCCAGCCCTGCGCCTCGATGTCGCGCCACGGCACGTCGAAGCGCTTCGGCCCGATGAGCGAGAACACGTCGCCCTCCTGGCCGTCCTCGCGCACCAGCGTCGCCGTCAGGCCGAGCCTGCGCCGCGACTGGAGGTCGGCCGTCATCCGGAAGACCGGGGCGGGCAGCAGGTGCACCTCGTCGTAGACGATCAGGCCCCAGTCGCGCGAGTCGAACAGCTCCAGGTGCTTGTACTCGCCCTTCGACTTGCGGGTGATCACCTGGTAGGTCGCGATCGTGACCGGGCGGATCTCCTTGCGCTCGCCCGAGTACTCGCCGATCTCCTCCTCGGTCAACGACGTCCGCGCGATCAGCTCGCGCTTCCACTGCCTGCCCGCGACGGTGTTCGTCACGAGGATCAGCGTGGTCGCCTGCGCCTCCGCCATGGCGGCCGCGCCGACCAGCGTTTTGCCCGCGCCGCAAGGAAGCACGACGACGCCGGAGCCGCCCGCCCAGAACGCCTGCGCGGCGTGCCGCTGGTAGTCGCGGAGCTTCCAGCCGTCCTCGGCCAGCGCGATCGGGTGGGCCTCGCCGTCGACGTACCCGGCCAGGTCCTCGGCGGGCCAGCCGATCTTGAGCAGCATCTGCTTGAGCCTGCCGCGCTCGCTCGGGTGCACCGCTATGGTGTCCTGGTCGATGCGGTCGCCCAGCATCGGTGCGATCTTCTTGTGCCGCAGCACCTCTTCGAGGACCGCTCGGTCCACAGTGCTCAACACCAGACCGTGCACGGGGTTGTTGGCCAGTTGCAACCTGCCGAACCGGCTCATCGTGTCGACGACGTCGACGAGCAGCGGCTGCGGCACGGGGTAGCGCGAGAACCGCACCAGCGCGTCGACGACCTGTTCCGCGTCGTGTCCGGCGGCGCGGGCGTTCCACAACGCGAGTGGGGTGACCCGGTAGGTGTGCACGTGCTCGGGAGCGCGTTCGAGTTCCGCGAACGGGGCGATGGAGGTGCGCGCCTCGTCAGCGAGCGGGTGGTCGACCTCCAGCAGCAAGGTCTTGTCTGACTGGACGATCAACGGGCCGTCGGTCACGGGTGCCGGCTCCTGTCGGTTGGCGTTCTTCCATTGTCACAACAACGCGCAAGTCGCGGGCAGTCCCGTGGCTCGCCGTGCCGCTGAGGCGACGCTGTGCACTTGGCGACGGTTTGGTAAAACTCTCGGAAATCCGCAATCGGGTGCCTACGTTCTGCTAGGTCCGGACACCCACGGGACCTCCAGCAAAGGTGATCATGAGCAACGAGTCGACTCCCGACCCCAAGGCCGACGACGCGCCGAAGACCGCGCCCGCGGTTTCGGAAGCCGCCCCTGAAGCCGCCGCGACACCAGCGCCCGCGTCGGACGAGGCGCCCGCCGCCGCTCCGGCCAAGCCGGCCGCGAAGCGCGCGCCGCGGCCGCGCAAGACGGCGGCCAAGCCCGCCGTCGACCCCGCGGCGGACCCCGCGGCGGACCCCGCGGCGGACCAACCCGCGGAGACCGCCGAAACCCCGGTCAAGCCCGTCGCCAAGCGGGCCCCGAGGACGAGGAAGGCCCCGGTCAAGCCCGCTGCCGACGCCCCGGTGGCCGCCGAGCCGACGGCGTCCGAGGCGGAGACCGCGCCCGTGCCCGTGGTCAAGAAGCCCGTCCGCCGGACCGCGGCCGCGAAGAAGGCCGCACCCGCCGCCGCGGTGGTGTCGGAGCCGGTGACCGAGGCCATCCCGGTGGCCGCGCCCGCCGAGCCTGCCCAGCCCACGGCGTCCGAGGCCGTGACCCAGGACCTGCCGGTGGCGGAACCCGTCGACGCCGAGCCGGTGACGGAGGCGTTGCCGGTGCTCACGCCCACCGGTGAGCCCGCCGCCCCGCAGACCCCGGTGGACACCGAGCCGGTGACCGAGGCCATCCCGGTGATCACGCCCGCCGACCTCAAGGCGTCCGAGCCGGTCACCGAGCCCGTCCCGGTCCAGGCGCCCGTCGAGCCCGTGTCCGCCGTCGCGGACGAGCCCGCGGGCGTCGACCTCACCAAGGCGGAGCCCGAGGTCGTGGAGGACCGCGAGGACGGCCGCGACGAGGCCGCCGTGGCCGCGGAGGAGAAGGCGAAGGCCGAGTCGGCCGAGGCGAACCCCACCGAGGTCGCGCCCGCGACGGCCGAGGAGCCGGGCAAGCCGGTCGACGTGCCCGCCGAGCCCGCCCTGCTGTCGGACGAGCCCGAGAAGACCGAGCCCGCCAAGGCCGAGGTCGAGGCCGCCAAGGCCGAGCCCGCCAAGGTCGAGGAGCCCGTCGTGACCCCGGTGGCCGTCGAGGCCCCCAAGGCCGAGGAGCCCGTCGAGGCCCCCGCCGCCCCGATCGCCCCGGCGGCCCAGGAGGAGGCCCCAGTGCCCCCGCAGCCCGCCGCGGGCGACTCGGGCAACGTCCTCTACCGCAAGCCCAAGGCGGAGGACGAGGAGGACGACGAGGGCCCGGCCCGCGGCAAGGGCAGGCTCATCGCGATCGTCGCGGTGGCCGTCGTCGTGGTCCTCGCCATCGTCTACGCCATCACGACGCTGGGCGGCAGCGACCCAAAAGACGCGTCCGCGGGTGACTGCGTGAGCCTCTCGGCGCCGTCGCTCAAGGACTCCGACAAGGTCCAGACGGTCGACTGCAAGGACGACAAGGCGCTGCTCAAGGTCGGCAAGGTGATCGGCAACGACACCGACCTGTGCCCCGACGCGGGCTTTTACCAGCAGTACCCGGTCGACGGCAAGCCCCCTACGGGCTTCCGGCTGTGCCTGCTGCCCAACCTGACCGAGGGGTCCTGCTACAAGCTCGACGACCAGGGCGAGAACTACCTCAAGGGCGAGTGCAAGGGCCTCGACACCCTCAAGGTCGTCAAGGTCATCAACGGTTCCGACGACACGGGAGCGTGCCCGGACGGTGCCGGGGAGTCGTACCCGGAGCCGAAGCTGACGTACTGCTTCGCTCCCGCAGAGAGCTGATCAAGGCCCGATTCGTCCCACCATGTGAGCGTTGACGCTTGCATGGTGGGACTTCGGGGACTTCTTTTTGCCACTTTTCGGTGAATACCGTCAACGTGCGGTGCGCCGGTGTCGATGTCCTGCACCATGCGCAAGATCCTCACCGTCCTCGGCGTGGTCGCCCTGCTCCTCGTCGGGGCCTACACCCTCGGCTTCTTCGACAGCGAGCAACCCCGAGCCGCCGCGGGCGGGCCGCCGAAGGTGACCGTCGGCCAGTGCGCCACCGTGTCCCGCGTGGTGAACGAGCCGCGCTTCACGCCAGCGGACTGCGGTTCCGACCAGGCGAACGTCAAGGTCGCGAAGGTCCTGGACCAGGCGTGGGCGCCGTGCCCGACCGGCGGGGCCGCCTACTCGACGTTCACCTCCACGAACACCCTGTGCCTGATGCCGAACCTCGTCGAGGGCTCCTGCTACGGCGAGAGCCGGGCGGCCGGGCTGGCGAAGGTGCCCTGCGGCACCGCCAAGGCCGTCAAGGTCGTGAAGGTGCTGGGCGGCGGGGCGGCCTGCGGTGAGCAGCGCGCGGTGGCCTACCCGGAACCCGCGGTGACCTTCTGCCTCGAGGACAGCGCCGGCTGACAACGATGTGGTCACTTCGCTGCGCGGCCCGACGCCGCCGGCTACGTTTCGGCCTCCCGTGATGCGAGAGGACCACCCGTGACCACGCCCGACCACCCGACGCCCGCGGGGCCGTACGGCCCACCCCAGGGCGCGGTCCCGCCGCCGTACGGCGCACCACCCCAGCAGGCGCCGTACGGCGCGCCACAGCAGCCTCAGCCCTACGGGCAGCCCGCTCCGCAGCAGGCGTGGGGCCAGCAGCAGCCGATCCCGCAGGGCTGGGCACCGCCCCAACAGCCCGGATTCGGGCAGCAGCCGCCGTACGGCCAGCAGCCCGCGTTCGGGCAGCCCGGCCAGCCGATGCCCCCGATGCCACCCGCCAAGAAGGGCGGCGGCAAGGTCAAGCTGGTCGTCACGCTGCTGGTCGTCGTGGGCGCGATCGTCGGCGGCTACTTCCTCAACAAGAGCTCGCCTGCCAGCGCGAACCCCGGCGACTGCATCAACATCGTGTCGGCCAGCATCGTCGACCCGAAGATCGAGAAGGTCGACTGCGGCGCGCAGAACGCGGCGTACAAGGTCGCGGTGAACCTCGACAGCGCGTCGGACAAGTGCCCCGAGGGCGACTACGGGTCGTACTCGGAGTCCGGTCGTCGCAGCAGCGGGTTCACGCTCTGCCTGATGCTCAACGCCGCCGAGGGCGACTGCTTCAAGACCGAGGGCAACTTCGTCTCGGGCAAGACCACCAAGGTGACCTGCGGCGCGGACGCCAGCTACAAGGTGTCGAAGATCGTGACCGGCAGCGTCGACAAGGCCGCGTGCGGGTCGGACGGCAACGAGCTCGTCTACTCGCAGCCCGCGACCACGATCTGCCGCGTGGAACCGTGACGCCGGTGCTGCCAGTGGGCTAGACCACTGGGGGTTCCGGCGGCCAGTTCGCCAGGGACGGAACCACGGAAGTGGAGCCCGGTACCGCTGATCGGGCGGTGTCCGCGGTAGGCCGTTCCGGGGACCGCGGTTGACGTGTGCGGGAGGAACGGGAACGGGGCGGTCACCACCGGTGACCGCCCCGTCTCCAGCTGTCAGCTGGTGGTACCCGGTGGCAGCAGCTGCTGCACGTCGAGCCTGCCCGGCAGCACGTTCTCGGTGTCCATCATGTCCGCGACCCGCTGGAGGCGGATCGGGTTGAGCGACAGCGGGAAGGTGCCGACCGAGACCAGCGCCGCGGTCTGCTGGTCGACGTCTACGTAGCTGCTCAGGACGTCCTGGACGCTCAGCTTGTTGTTCGACGCGGTCTGCTGCGCCTCGCGCAGGACCGACCGG
Source organism: Umezawaea sp. NPDC059074 (assembly GCF_042738955.1). Classification (NCBI taxonomy): domain Bacteria; kingdom Bacillati; phylum Actinomycetota; class Actinomycetes; order Pseudonocardiales; family Pseudonocardiaceae; genus Umezawaea; species Umezawaea sp. NPDC059074. The sequence goes on along the minus strand of NZ_JBHYHC010000005.1, from coordinate 100,999 downwards.
AACAGGGCCAGCGTCTTGGGGTTCCCGTCGGCGAACTTCTTGCTCGCGGCGTACCCCGACATCGGGAAGTCCTTGGTCGGGCCGATCGCCGTGTCGGTCACGATCCGGGCGCCGATGTCCTTCTGGGCCTTCGTGATGAAGGGCTCCGTCATCCACGCGCCGTCGACGGTCTTCGACTGCATCGCCTGCACCATCTGGTCGAACGGGATCTCCTTGAAGGTGATCCGGTCCTTCTCGATGCCCGCGGTGTCGAGCACGGCCTTGGTGGTCAGCTCGCCGATGTCGTTGTTGTTGTTGACCGCGATCCGCGGCGAGGCGATCTTCGCCGGGCCGTCGTAGTTCGGGTCCGTGGTGACCAGCGCCATCGAGTTCGCGCCCGCCTGGTACGCCTCGCCCTGGAGCTGGAGCTGCGTGCCCTCCGCGACCTTGCGGAACAGGGTCACGTGGCTCGCCCAGGTGATGTCCAGCGTGGTGTCGAGCTGCTTGATGCCCTCGTCCTCGCTGGTCTGGGGCACGAGCTGCACCTGGAGACCGGCTTTTTCGAACAGCTTGTCGTTGATCGCGATGCGGAGCGGGGCGACGTCCACGACCGGCATGACGCCGATCCGGAGCGTGTTGCGCTCGATGTCGGTGGCTCCGCTGTCGCCGCCGCCGGGCAGCAGGCTGCACCCCGCGGTCGTGGAGACGACGGTCAGGGCACACGCGACCAGCGCTGCCGCGCGTCGCAGTACATGCGCTCGGGTAGGCATGGCACCTCTCGCCTGGTGACTCGGGAAGTCGAGTTGATCAGTGTTCGTCGACACACGCCATACTGTCCGTCGGGTCACCCTGGAAGGTGGCGCAGAGGCAGCTAGGTATCGACGTTCGGGGATGTTAACCACCCGGACGTATGAAGCGACAGCCCAACTCGATACGGTGCGTGCTCCTAGAGGCTTCCATCAAGTAGGGGCAGACCATTACGCTCCCGGCCGAGTGGTACAGGTTCTCTGGCGGACCATCCGGTTCGTGGAGCAGAATGGAGCGCTTGGTCGGCGCTGGGTTCCCGTACTGCTTTTTGGCCCGATTTTGCGAGTCCATACTTCGGTCCGGGGGAGAGGCCGGGGACACTGCTGCCGGAAGAGGAAGCCCAGGGTGGCCCGACGAGAGAGAGGTCCCAGCCAGTCCGGCGCGGGGACCGCACCCCGCTCCGATAGGCCCGATACGGGTGACGGACTGGCTGCGCCGAGTGATGCAACTGTGACCGAGTCGACGGGATCTGGAAAAACCGACGTGCCGCAGAACAGCGCAACAGATGCGCAGAGCGCTCGTACGTCGAGCTTTCGGCTGCGCAACTGGCGCCTCCGGACCAAGCTGTTCGCCGTCCTGCTCATCCCGACCATCGCGGCGCTCGCGCTCGGTGGCCTCCGGGTGCAGACGGACCTGCAGAGCGCGACGGAGTTCAACCAGCTGGCGAACGAGGTCCAGCTCGAGAGCTCCGTCGCCGACCTGGTGCAGCAGCTCCAGCGCGAACGCGACCTGAGCGCGAGCCACGTGGCCTCGGGCAAGCAGGTCGACCGCGTCGTGCTCGACCGCCAGCTGCGCCGGGTGAACGACACCTCCGACGCTCTGCAGACCAAGATCACCGAACTCAGCGGCGACCTGGACCCGGAAGTGGCCGACCGCTTCCGCCGCGCCGCCGAGCAGCTCAAGCGCCTCAACAGCCTCCGAAACGCCGTGCGCGACACCGCGTACCCCTCGGACGCCGTCCTGCGCACCTACTCCGAGTCCGTGGAGAGCCTCCTCGACCTCGGCGAGCAGGCCATCGCGGGCATCAACGACCCCGAGCTGGTGCGGTTGCACCTCGCGACCAACGCGATCGCGCGCATCAAGGAGCAGGAGTCCCGCAAGCGCGGCATCATGCTCGACGTGTTCCAGCGCGGGGACTTCCCCGCGAGCCAGCAGCGCGTGCTGCTGGCGGCCAACGCCGAGCTCGAGGCCGCCCGGAACGACTTCCGCAAGTCCGCATCGCCGGACCAGGCGAAGATCTACGACGACACCGTCACGGGTCTGATCGTCGACACGGCGAACGACATGCAGGAGTCCGCGCTGAACCTGGCGGCGGCCAACCAGAGCCTCGCCACGCTGCGCCCGGAGAAGTGGGACATCGCGTCCACGCTGACGGTCAACCTGACCCGCGACGTGGAGAACCTGCTCCTCGAACAGCTCCAGAACCGCACGGACGAGCTGACCGGCTCGGCCCGCGCCGACGCGTTCCGCGACTCGGGCCTCGTGCTCGCCGCGCTGCTGCTCGCGCTGGCCATGGCCCTGTTCGTCGCCCGCTCGATCCTCAACCCGCTGCGCGTCCTGCGCCGCACGGCCCTCGCGGTGGCGGACCACGGTCTGCCGGAGGCGGTCGAGAAGATCCTCGCCGACCCGAACCCGCAGCTCGCGGCGCAGAACGCCATCGCGCCGGTGCCGATCACCACGCGGGAAGAGGTCGGCCAGGTGGCGCGGGCGTTCGACGCGGTGCACGGCGAGGCGGTCCGCCTGGCGGCCCAGCAGGCCCTGCTGCGCGACAACGTCAACGCGATGTTCGTCAACCTGTCCCGCCGGTCCCAGGCGCTGGTCGAACGCCAGCTCAACCTGATCGACCGGCTGGAGCAGGACGAGCAGGACCCGGACCAGCTCGCCAGCCTGTTCGAGCTCGACCACCTCGCGACCCGCATGCGCCGCAACTCGGAGAACCTCCTGGTCCTCTCGGGCACGGACCTCTCGCGCCGCCTCACCCGGCCCGTTCCCGCGGCCGAGGTGCTGGGCGCGGCGGTGTCCGAGGTCGAGCAGTACGCCAGGGTCCAGGTCGGCCAGACCCCGGAGCTCACGGTGCAGGGCCGCGCGGTCAACGACCTCGTGCACCTCATCGCCGAGCTGCTGGACAACGCCACTGCGTTCTCCGACCCGGTGACGAAGGTCACGGTCCGTACCGCCCGCACCCGCAAGGGCGAGCTGGCGATCGAGATCCAGGACCGCGGCGTGGGCATGGCCGAGCAGGACATCATCGACGCGAACGAGCGACTGGCGGACCCGCCGGACGTCGACGTCGCGGTGTCCCGCCGGATGGGCCTGTACGTGGTCGCCCGGCTGGCCAAGCGGCACGACATCAAGGTCCGGCTGCGGGTCAACGAGGACATCGAGGGCGGCACCACGGCGCTCGTCGTCGTCCCCGGCACGCTCGTCCAGCAGCCCGGCCAGGCGGCCCCCATGGGCGGCCCGACGGAGTCCCTCACGGACTTCAACCCGGCTCAGCGGGCCAGCGGCATCGCGGGGGCCTTCAGCGGCTCCCCGCGCGGTGACGAGGGCTTCCCGTCGCAGGGCGGCGGCTTCCCCTCCCAGACCGGCGGCTTCCCGTCGCAGGGCGGGGCGGGCGACACCGGGTACCACTCGTCGGGCAGCCTCACCGGCGACTTCCCGTCGCAGGAGTTCAGCCCGACCGGCAGCTTCGCGCAGCCGGACCTGAACATGCCCGTCAGCTTCGTGCGGGGCGAGTCCGTCCCCGAGCCCAACGCGGTCCCCGCGTTCGGCGTCACGCGGGCCGACGACGACTCCAACGTGTGGCTGCCGATGTCGGGCGGCGACCAGGCGCAGCCGGAGAAGGTCTGGCCGGAGCACGCCAACGCGCACGACCCCGGCCCCTCCACCGGCGAGCAGACCCTGTTCACCGCGTACGAGGACCGCCACGAGGACGCCTCCGCGCCCATCCAGGCGGGCTACGAGACGACCCGCTTCGAGCCCGTGGTGCCCCGCGCCGCGGTCGCGGAGCCCGAGCCGGAGCGGCGCAACGGCAACACGCCCGCGCGCAAGGAGGCCGACCACGACCTGGACGCCCCGACCGAGCGGCTGCCGATCTACGAGGCGGTCCTGTCGCAGTGGTTCCAGGCGGTCGGCAGCGAGACCTCGGCGGCCAAGGCGCAAGCCGTGCCCGCCGTGGAGAAGACCGAACTGGTCCGGACGCCGGAGCCGGAGTCCGAACCCCCCCTGTCGGACCGCGAGGAAGTGGCGCTCCCGACCCGCAAGCCGAAACCCGTTCCGGCTGTGGCTCCCACCACCACCGAGGTTTCCGTACCCTCAAGGCTTGACGGTTTGTCCGCATCGGGTCTCCCGAAGCGGGCTCCGAGGCCTGAAGCCGCACCCGTCCTGGAACCGGAGCCGGTGGCCGAGGTCGAGGTCGAGCAGGTAGAGGAGCAGGAGGCCCCACAGATGCAGGCGGAACCGACCGCCGAAAGCGCCTGGCAGTCCCCGGCCGACGAAGGTTGGTCGGCTGCCCAGGCTCTGCTCAGCAAGACGCCAGACGCCAAGACACAAGCGGGGTTGCCCAAGCGGGTGCCCAAGGCTCAGCTTGTGCCAGGGTCAGCCGCGCCGAAGATTCCTTCGGCGGGGCAATCGCAGCGGCCCCCGCTGCCACCACGGTCGCCTGACGCGATCCGTGGACGGATGTCGAGTCTTCAGCAGGGCGTCCGACGAGGGCGACACGCGTTGATCGACGCTTACGCTGGTGACCAGTCGAGCCGGCAAGACGAGGAGCAGGAGTGACGACCGCAGCTCAGCCAGGCAGCTTTGGTTGGCTAATCACCGACTTCGTGCGCCGGGTACCCGGCGTTGCGCACGCCGTAGTCGTGTCGGCGGACGGGCTTCTGCTCGCCGGCTCGCAGGGCCTGCCGCGGGATCGGGCCGAACAGCTTTCGGCGGTGGCATCCGGTCTGGTCAGCCTCACCGCTGGCGCGGCTCGCTGCTTCGAGGCCGGTGGCGTGAACCAGACCGTGGTCGAGATGGAACGGGGTTACCTGTTCCTGATGTCCATCAGCGACGGTTCGTGCCTCGCCGTTCTCGCCGCGCCCAACTGCGACATCGGTCTCGTGGCCTACGAGATGACCTTGTTGGTCGAACGAGTCGGACAGCAACTCACCCCGGAGCTGCGCGCTCAGCTCCAGGGCGTGGTAAGGCGGTAGACCTCATGAGAGCGTGGGGGTGAGCGGAGATGGCTGAGAGATCGGGCGCCCACGGACGTCGCTTCGGTAGCAACTTCAACTACCAGGAGTGGGCGGTCGGGGGATTCCAGTTCTCGGATCCGGACGCCGCCGACCCCGCGCCGGATGAGGAAACCGACGAAGCAGTGCCCAGCGTCAAACCGGTGGTCCGGCGGAAACGCGGGCGACCGAAACGCGAGAGCGCGGAGATCGATGGCACAGGGCAGGGGCTAGACGACATGTCTCAGCGTGAGGTTGACGATTCGTCGTACGACTACGACGACGTGCCGAACCGTTTCGACATCGACGGGTACGGAAGTGGTCTGTTCGGCGGGCCGGGCGCGGATCTCTTCGGTGCCCACAACCTGCCGGACAGCGTTCCGGAACAACTCCCGTACACGACCGGCCAGCAGCCGATCGTGCGCCGGGAGGAGAACCCGGCGGCCGAATCGGGTTCGCTGGTCCGTCCGTACACCCGGACCGGTGGCCGCACCAGACCCGACTACGATCTGGCCATCGAGGCACTGGTGTCCACCAGTGATCGCGGGCTGGAACGAGACGCGGCAGTGCTTCCGGAACACCGGTCGATTTGCGGGATTTGCACGGACACCCGGTCCGTCGCCGAAGTCGCCGCACACCTCCGACTCCCCTTGGGCGTCGTGCGGGTGCTGATCGGTGACATGGCGAGCATGGGTTTGGTTTTGATTCACCAGGGTGGTCTGGTCGTGGGAGACCGACCTTCCATTGACTTCCTTGAGAGGGTGCTCAGTGGGCTTCGCAGGCTCTAGTCCCCAGGGCGCCGAGGGCGCACGGAAGCCGACGACCTCCGCGAAGATCGTGGTCGCGGGCGGCTTCGGCGTGGGCAAGACGACCTTCGTCGGCTCGGTGTCCGAGATCGTGCCGTTGACCACCGAGGCGGTGATGACCGAAGCCAGCGCGGGTGTGGACGACCTGTCGGCAACGCCGAACAAGGTCACCACCACCGTCGCGATGGACTTCGGCCGCGTCTCCCTGGACAGCGACCTGATCCTGTACCTGTTCGGTACGCCGGGTCAGCACCGGTTCTGGTTCATGTGGGACGACCTGGTCCGTGGCGCCATCGGCGCCATCGTCCTGGTCGACACCAGGAGGTTGGCCGACGCGTTCGCGTCGATCGACTTCTTCGACGACCGGCAGCTGCCGTACGTCGTCGGCGTGAACTGCTTCGACGGGTTGCTGCACCACCGCATCGAAGACGTGCGGGAGGCGCTGACGATCGACCAGTCCGTGCCGATAGTGACTTGTGACGCGCGCAACCGGCAGTCGACCAAGCAGACGTTGATCACGCTGGTCGAGCACGCCATGCGCCAGTGGATGTCCGTCCGCGCGGGCTGATTCCAACGCTGCAAGACCAACGCCTGGTGCGGCCTCCCACTCGTGGTGGGAGGCCGCACCGGGCTTTTGGCGTACGCGGTGAACGCCGCTTCTCCACCGTTCGGACGCCGAGCGAGGATCAGTCCTCGACGAGCGCCGCCGACGTGATGCGGTGCAGCGGGAAGCGGCGGACCTCGCCGTAGCTGAGGTCGTAGCCCTCCAGCACGCCGCCGCCGACGACCTGCGGCTTGATGACCCGCGTCGCGGCCGTGCCGTGCGAGTCGACGAGGTCGACCAGCACGCTCCGGCCGTCCCTCGCCGCCCGCTGGAGCAGGTCGAGCGTGGCCGACGGGCCGTTGCCGTGGTTGGCGGGCACGGTCACGCGCTCGCCGCGCTGGGTCGACCGGGCCCGGTCGCCAGCCTTGACCAGCCGGACCAGTTCCACGAGCTGGTCCTCGCTCGGCGTCGGCACGTGGACCGCTCGCCGGGCCGTGCGGGCCTTGCCGGGGATGCGGCGGCCGCTGACCCGCAGGTCCAGCACGCGCCCGTCCGGGCCCTCGGCCGCGGGGGCGAACCCGGCCGCGCGCAGGCCGTCCAGGACGTCGGACAGGGCCAGCGGGCTCACCAGGACGGTCGGGGCGATCTTGCGCAGCTCCAGCGCGTCCGCCGCGGGGTGGGCGAGGACCTCGGTGAGCAGCACCGGGTCGTCGCAGCGCAGGAACGAGCCCGCCGCGCCGCCGCGCAGCCTGCCGTGCTTGCGGGCCGCGTCGTCGATCAGGTAGGTCAACGACTGGGGGATCGGCGTGCGCGAGCCCTTGCGGAACAGCTCGTGCAGGTCGGAGGCTGTCTTGCCCGCGTCGAACGCGCGCCGCACCGAGTTGTCGCCGACCCGGTAGACGGTCGCGCCGCCCGCCGACTCGACGTCGGCCACCAGCGCCAGGTCGTCGGCCAGTTCCGGCTCCAACCGGCCCGGCGCGATCACGGTCAGGTCGGCCTGCACCAGGAAGTGGTCGACCGGCGCGGGCAGCGAGTCCGTCAGCTGCTTGGACGCCAGCGCCGGGCCCTCGGTGAGCAGCACCCGGCCCGCGCTGGTGATGGCCCCTCGGGACAGCACGGCCAGCGCGGTGCCCTCGGCCATCGTCCAGCGCACGAGGTCGTCGCGCAGCCTGCCGCCGCGGCGGGGCGCGCGCCACGCCAGCACGGTCGCCAGCTCGCCCGCGTCGGCCACGGTCGTGCCGGGGGCGAGTCCGGCGAGCGCCTCCAGGATGCGGCGGCGGTCGCGCGGGGCCGCGGGGCGGTTCAGCTCCGCGGACAACGGGTTCAGCAGCCGTTCCTTCTCGTCGCGCTGCCCGATGAGGCCGGGCAGGCGGGGGAGTTCGAGCCACGCCTGCGCCAGCGTCGACCAGCGGACCTCGGGGGTCGCGGTCAGCCAGCTGTCGGCCAGCGCGGTCGGCACCCACTCGGGCTCGGTGCCCTCGCTGTCGGCGATCAGCCCGGCCGACACGGCGACCTCGATCAGCAGCGACGCTCGGGTCTCGTCGACCTCCAGGTCCTTGGCGACGCGGCGCATGTCCCGCACGCCGAGACCGCCGGTGCGCAGCACCGACGGCGGGTCCTCCGACCAGGCGTTGACGAGGGATTCGGTGTGCCGCAACAGCTCCAGGGCCTCACCGCCGCCCGTCTCGTCCACGACGGACGCGTCCAGCGCGATCGTCCGCAACGACGGCTCGGTCACCTGGACCGACCCGAGCGGCCGGTCGCCGCGCACGAGGAGGCCCACCTCGCGCGGCAGTTCCACGGTCTTGCCGTCGCGGCGCAGCAGCAGGCCCCTGGCGAGCAGCTTCTGGATCGGCGTCCTGGCCTGCGCCAGGGGCACGACGAGCGCGGCGTCCTTGGTCTGGCCGATCGGCGGGCCGTCGGCCAGCGTCCGCAGCACCCGGCGCTCGTCCTCGCCGAGGTCGGACAGGTCGGCGTCCGCCAGCTCCGGCACCGAGCGGCCGAGACCGCCGGGGAACGCGGCCACGGCGTCGCGGCTCGCGGGCGGCGTGGAGAGGGCGTCGTCCGGCCCCCACAGCAGGGCTCGGGCGCGCAGGGCGGCGACCGCCTGCTTCAGCGGCTTCGCCTTGACCTCCTTGCCGAACAGCTTCGCCAGCGAGGGCAACGGGACCGGCCGCAGGTCGGCGTCCAGCACGAGCAGCGCTTCCAGGACGGTCAGCGTGAAGGTGTCCAGGTCCTCGCACGCCCGCGACACCGACGCGCGGGTCGCGATCCGCGCCGCGAGGACGGCCGTGTCGGCGGGGACGGGGGTCGCCAGGTCCGGCCGGGCGCGCAGCAGCGCCACGAGCACGGTGTCGTCCTGTGCGCGCAGCCAGTCGGCCAGAGTGGTGCCGGACATCTGCACCACGGTATATGTGCGGGGGTCGATCGGGCACACTTGTCCCGACGTAGGCATCACCGAGGAGGACACCGTGGCGAAGGCCGCACGCCCTGAGCGCATCGACCCGCACTGGCCCGTCGTGCCCGAGGGCGAGCACGTGGTCAGCGAACTCGCCAGCGACAGCCAGGGCGCGCAGTCGCCCTTCGGGCACATGCCCTTCCCGCTGGCGGCCGACGAGCTGCCGTACCGGCACCCGGTGACCGAGATCAACAGGTAGTCCCGGCGGGGGCCGCCGTTCACCCGAGTGGCGGCCCCAACGCCGAGTCGCGCGAGTTCCGTTATTGCCGGGCGACTACCCTCGACTCCCGCGTGGGCAGTACTGATGTGGGAGGAACGATGCCGGTCCCCGGCCCTGGTTACTCGATCACCGTTCGACTGGAGGCACCGCCGTCGGCCAGCGCCGCGGGCGACCTGACCAGCGCGGTTGGGCGAGCGGGCGGTGTGATCACCGCGTTCGACGTCGTGGAGTCGCACGGCGACCGCGTCGTCATCGACCTCACGTGCAACGCCCTCTCGGCGAACCACGCGAAGGACATCACCGACACCCTGGAGACGCTGCCCGGCATCGTCGTCCGCAAGGTGTCGGACCGCACGTTCCTCGTGCACCTCGGCGGCAAGATCGAGGTCACGTCCAAGGTGCCGCTGCGCAACCGCGACGACCTCTCCCGCGCCTACACGCCAGGCGTCGCCCGCGTGTGCCAGGCGATCGCGGAGAACCCCGAGGACGCGCGCCGCCTGACCATCAAGCGCAACACCGTGGCCGTCGTCACCGACGGGTCCGCCGTGCTCGGCCTGGGCAACATCGGCCCGGCCGCCGCGCTGCCCGTGATGGAGGGCAAGGCCGCGCTGTTCAAGAAGTTCGCGGGCGTCGACGCGTGGCCGATCTGCCTCGACACGCAGGACACCGAGGAGATCATCCGCACGGTGCAGATCCTCGCGCCGGTCTACGGCGGCATCAACCTGGAGGACATCGCCGCGCCGCGCTGCTTCGAGATCGAGGCCCGGCTGCGCGACCTCCTGGACATCCCGGTGTTCCACGACGACCAGCACGGCACCGCGATCGTGGTCGTCGCCGCGCTGCGCAACGCCCTGCGCGTGGTGGACAAGGACATCAAGAACTGCAAGATCGTCGTCTGCGGCGCGGGTGCGGCCGGGTCGGCCATCATCCGCCTGCTGCTCCAGCAGACGCCCGGCGACGTGATCGCCGTGGACGTCGACGGCATCGTGCACCGCGACCGCGAGAACATGGACGTCAACCTCAAGTCCATCGCGGAGCGCACGAACAAGAAGAACGTGAAGGGCCGTCTGCACGACGCGCTCGTCGAGGCGGACGTGTTCATCGGCGTCTCGGCCCCGAACCTGTTCGGCGCCGAGCAGGTCGCGACGATGAACTCCGACGCCATCGTGTTCGCGCTGGCCAACCCGGACCCCGAGATCGACCCGATGGAGGCGCAGAAGCACGCCGCCGTCGTGGCCACCGGGCGCAGCGACTTCCCGAACCAGATCAACAACGTGCTGGCGTTCCCCGGCGTGTTCCGCGGCCTGCTCGACGCGCACGCCAGGACGATCACCGACGCGATGCTGCTGGCCGCCGCCAACGCCATCGCCGACGTCGTCGCGGAGACCCAGCTGAACGCGTCGTTCATCGTGCCGAGCGTCTTCGACGCCACGGTCGCGGGCGCCGTCGCGGAAGCGGTCCGGAAGGAAGCGGCCGCCGCGAAGGTCTAGGAATAAGGTCAGTGGCATGACCAAGCAGTTCACCCACCTCGATTCCAGCGGCGCGGCGCGCATGGTCGACGTCTCCGGCAAGGAGGTCACCACCCGGACGGCGGTGGCGACCGGGGTGGTGCACACGACGGCCGAGGTCGTGGCACTGCTCGCCGACGACGACCTGCCGAAGGGCGACGCGCTCGCCACGGCCCGCATCGCGGGCATCATGGCGGCGAAGCGCACGTCGGAACTGGTGCCGTTGTGCCACCCGCTCGCGCTGTCGAGCGTGAAGGTCGAGTTCGTGCTGGGCGACGCGGAGATCCGCATCTCCGCGATCGTCCGCACGACCGACCGGACCGGCGTGGAGATGGAGGCGTTGACCGCCGTCTCCGTCGCCGGGCTCACCCTGCACGACATGGTGAAGGCCGTCGACCCGTGCGCGTCCATCGACGCCGTCCGCGTCGAGCGCAAGGACGGCGGCAAGTCCGGTACCTGGATCCGCCCGGAGGGCAGATGAGCACCACGGCTCGCGTCATCACCGCGTCCAACCGCGCCGCCTCGGGCGTGTACGAGGACCGCGGTGGTCCGATCATCGTCGAGTGGTTGCGCGGCAAGGGTTTCGAGGTGCCCGACGCGCTCGTCGTCCCGGACGGCGAGCCGGTGGCGGACGCCCTGCGGCAGGCCGTGGCGGCCGAGGTGAACGTCGTCGTCACGACCGGCGGCACCGGCATCAACCCCACCGACCGCACCCCCGAGGCGACGCGCGAGGTCCTCGACTACGAGGTGCCGGGCCTCGCGGACGCCATCCGCCAGTCCGGCTGGCCGACCATCCCCACGGCCGTGCTGTCCCGCGGTCTCGCCGGGGTGGCGGGCCGCACGCTCGTGGTCAACCTGCCCGGCTCCACCGGCGGCGTCCGCGACGGCCTGGAGATCCTCGGCCTGGTCCTCGACCACGCCGTCGACCAGCTCCGCGGCGGCGACCACGTGCACGCCCACGCGAACCTCCACACCGGACCCGCCGCGGTGCTGCGCGCGACCGTCAGCGAGTTCCCGCTGTCGGTCGAGGAGCACGCCGCCCTGGTCGAGGACGCGGGCGCGGGCGCGGTCGTCACGTTCGCGGGCGTCGTCCGCGACCACGACGGCGGCCGGTCCGTCCGCGAACTGGAGTACGTCGGCCACCCCAGCGCGGCCGACATCGTCGCCGAGGTCGCGGCGGACATCGCCACCCGCTACTCGGGCGTCCGAGCCCTCGCCGTGTCGCACCGGGTCGGCCCACTGGCCATCGGCGACGTGGCGCTGGCCGTCGCGGTCGCCGCCGAGCACCGCAAGGAGGCGTTCGCGGTGTGCTCGGAACTGGTGGACGAGGTGAAGCGACGGCTGCCGGTGTGGAAGCGCCAGGTCTTCACCGACGGCACCGACGAGTGGGTCAACTGCCCCTGAGCTTCGCCCGCAGGTCCTCCGCCTCGTCGGTGATCCCCAGCTCTTCCAGGTGCCCCAACGCCTTCCGCCACACATCGCGGGCGGCCGAGGGGTCCCCGGAGGCGGCCAGCGCGTCGCCGAGGTGGGTGAGGATCGTGGACTCGTGGAGCCGGTCGCCGACGGCGAGCGCGGCGGCCTCCCGCAGGTGCTCGACGGCCAGGTCGTACCGGCCCGCGCCGAGGTGCGCGAACCCGATGGTGTCCAGCGCGGCCGCCAGGTACCGGGGTTCCTCCAGGTCGCGGAACACCTCGCGCGCCGCCTCGGCGTGCACCAGCGCCAGGTCGAGTTCGCCGAGCCGCGCGTAGTCCCACCCCGCCGCGCCGTGGGCCCGGCCCTGCGCGCTCCGGTCGCCGACCTCCTCGTAGAGCGCCAACGAGCGCAGCGCGTGGTCGAGCGCGACGTCGAACCGGCCGTCCTGCTCGGCCATCCACCCCAGGTTGTTGTGCGCGCCCGCCTGGGTGCGCGGGTCGCCGAGCGACTCGCCGAGCGCTAGCGCGTGGGTGAAGTGCTTCCGCGCGGACTCGAGGTCCCGCAACCTGCCGTGGGCGTGGCCGAGCGCCGCGTGCGCGCGTTCCTGCGGCCGGAGGTCGCCCAGCCGTTCCGCGGCGGCGAGCGCGGTGGACTGCGTGTCGATCCACTCCACCCAGTGGCCGCCGCGGTCGAGGTCGACGGCGATGGCCCACGCGATCTGCCAGGCGTGCCGGTCGAACCCCTGCTTCGCCGCGAGGGAGACCGCCGCCACCAGCACCCGGTGCTCGGCGTCCCACCAGCGGGCCGCCGCCTCGATCCCGGCGAACGACTCCCGGTGGACGTCCGGGCCGGGGGCGTCGAGGTCGACCGGGGAACGGGCGACGTGCACCAACCGGTTCGCCTCCGCCGCCGCGTACCGGTAGTGGTCGAGCAGGCGGCGCACCGCGTCCCGACGGCCGTCGTCCGGCTGCTCGACCGCGTACGCGCGCAGCAGGTCGTGCAGGGCGAAGCGGCCGGGCGTGGGCGCGTGCAGCAGGTGGGCCGCGGCCAGCTCGTCGACCAGCCCGTTCGCCTCGGTGATCGGCACGCCCGCGAGGCTCGCGGCCGCGGCGACCGACACGTCCGGTCCGGGGTGGGAGCCCAGCAGGCGGAACAGCCGCGCGGCTCCGGGGCTCACCTGGCGGTAGGAGTAGGAGAAGACCGCGCGGACGCCGTTGGCCGGGTCGTCGTCGTCCAGGGTGTCGAGGCGGGTGTGCTCGTCCCGCAGGTCGTCGGCGAGGTCGCGCAGGCTCAACCGGGCGTTCACCGCCGCCCGCGCGGCCATCAGCGCCACCGCGAGCGGCACGCCCGCGCAGTGCTCGACCAGTTCCGCGGCCGCCTCCGGGTCCGCGTCGACCCGGCGCGCGCCGAGGTGCCCGCGCAGCAGCGCGAGCGCGTCGGCCTCGTCCAGCAGGTCGAGCGGGATCGGCCGAGCCCCTTCGCGGGCCACGAGCCCGGTGAGCTGGTTGCGGCTGGTGATCAGCACCAGGCACGTCGGGCTGGCCGGGAGCAGCGGGCGGACCTGGTCGGCGTCGCGGGCGTTGTCCAGCAGGACGAGCACCCGGCGGTCGGCGAGCAGGCTGCGGTAGAGCGCGGTCTGGGAGTCCAGGGTGGCGGGCACGCGTTCCGACGGCACGTCCAGCGCGGTGAGGAACCCGCGGACGGCGTGGCTCGGGGGAGTCGGCGCGTTGTCGGCGTCGAACCCGCGCAGGTCCACGTAGAGCTGCCCGTCGGGGAAGCGGTCCGCGGCCTGGTGGGCCCAGTGCACGGCCAGGGTCGTCTTGCCGATGCCCGCGGAGCCGTTCACCGCCGAGATCACCACGGTCTCGGCCGCCACGTCCAGCAGGCGGCCGAGGTGGCGCAGTTCGGTGGCGCGGCCGACGAAGTGCGGGGTGCGGGTGGGGAGCTGGCGGGGGACGGGGGTCGTCGTCGGCCGCCGGTGCTCGCCCACCAGGATCCGCTGGTGCAGGGCCCGCAGCTCCGGGCCGGGGTCGACGCCCAGCTCGTCCCGCAGGACCTCGCGGACCTGCCGGAAGCAGTCGAGCGCCTCCGCCTGGCGACCGGCCAGGTGCAGGGCCCGCATCCGCTGGTGCCAGAAGTGCTCGCGCAGCGGGTGGCGGTCGGTCAGCTCCCGCAGCTCGGGCACCAGGTCGGAGTGCCCGCCGAGCGCCAGGTCGGCCTCGATCCGCAGCTCCACGGCGGCCAGCCGCCGTTCGACCAGACCGGGGACCACCTCGCGGTGCAGCACCTCGGACGGCACGTCGGCCAGTGGTTCGCCGCGCCACAGCGCCAACGCCTCGGTCAGCAGCGCCGAGGCCTGGCGCGGATCGGCGGTCCTGGCCCGCCGGACCAGGTCGTCGAACAGCCGCACGTCGAGGTCCTCGTCGGAGGCCTCGACCAGGTAGCCCTCGGCGCGGGTCTCGATCACGTCCGGGCCGAGCGCGTGGCGCAGGCGCATGACGAGGTTGTGCAGCGCGGTGCGACTGGGCGGGTCGTCGTCCCAGACGCGGGCGACCAGCACCTCCAGCGGCACGACCCGGTTGGCGTCCACCAGCAGCGCCGCCAGCACCGCGCGCTGCCGGGCCGCCCGGATGGACAGCGGCCTGCCGCCGTGCACCACCTCGAGCGGGCCGAGCAGGCGGAACTTCATGACTTCATCATCTACGCCGCGAAGATCCACTGCCCGCCGACGGCAGGAGCCCCCGAGCCGCTGGGGGGATAGCGGTTCGGGGGCTTCCTGGTCCGTCACCCGACCGAGGTCGGGCAGGTCTTACTTGATGGCGATCTTCAGACCCGGCGTGATCAGGTCCGGCGAGGGGATGAAGTTCTTGTTGAGCTCGGCCAGCTTCTGCCAGCCGCCCTCGACCTTCTGCTCGTCGGCGATCTTCGACAGGCTGTCGCCCGGCTTGACCTCGTACCCGCCGTCGGGGTTGTTCGTCGGCAGTTGGAGCAGGACCGGCGCGGGGGCCGGCTGCGCCTGGCGCACGGGCGCCTGAGCGGCCCGCTGCTGGGACGGGGCCGGGGTCGCCTGCTTCTGGGCGGGCGCCGGGGCCGCCGCGACGGGGGCGCTGCCGCCGCCACCGAGGCCCTTCGGGCCGCACACCGGCCACGCGGTGATGCCCTGCGACTGGAGGACGTTCTCGGCCACGCGGATCTGCTCTTCACGCGAGGCGTTGGCGGCCGAACCGGAACCGCCGTTGGCGGCCCACGTGCTCGGCGAGAACTGGAGACCGCCCTCGTAGCCGTTGCCGGTGGCGATCCCCCAGTTGCCGCCGCTCTCGCACTGCGCGACGGCGTCCCAGTTCACGCTGCCCTGGGCTTGGGCTTGTCCTGCGGCGATGCTGAGCGGCGCACCGACGATGATGCCTGCCACTGCCACCTTGGCGATGCTGCGAGCGGTACTGGACAGCTGGCGGTGCTTGCCTCGGTTAGAAATCATTTTCCTCACGGTCCACCAGCACCTGCACGGGGAACTCGGGGTTCGGGCCCGGTGCGTTCCTCAGCCCCTGTCCGGCGGGATTTCTCGCTCGGGGTTGTGTGCCGGGGGACCGCTGGACAGGGCTCGGTGCTCGGTCTCCCGGTAGTGCTCGTGACTGCTTCGGGGGCAGTCGATTAGCGACCGTACGTAACCGGCGGCGGATCCCCAAACGATTCGATGTGTGACTCACGTCACCCTAACATCGGGAAGGGGGGTGATATCGCGCTATTTCCGCAGATGGGAGGGCCGTTATCCGGTCGTTTCCGTTCCGAGATCAATCGAGATGGATCACCCAGGGTGAGGCGTGTCCCACAGCGCTGCTCCACTCGGGCAAGACCTGCGACCCAGTCGAGACGTGCTTACGATCATGCCGTGAGCGTCGAGGTGAAGATCGTCGGAGGGACCGAGATCGTCGTCGACGGTCGCCGGATCCCGATCGTCGGCGACCGGCAGACGGCGTTCGTCACGGCCCTCGCGACGGCCGCGGGAGACCCGGTCCCGATGGCCGAGCTGATCGAGCGGATGTGGCCGGACGGACCGCCGTCGAACCCGCGCCGCGCCGTGCAGGCGATCGTCGCGCGCCTGCGCGGCCTCCTCGACGCGCCGGATCTGATCACCACCGAGCCGAGCGGCTACCGGCTGCGGGTGTCCCGCGCGGACGTCGACGCGCTCGCCGAGGCCCGTCCGCCCGGCCCGCGCCAGCTGCCGTCGGACCTGCCGGACTTCGTCGGCAGGCAGGAGCAGGTGGCCGAACTCACCCGCGCGACCGCCCCGCTGCTCGTGCTGTCCGGCCCGCCGGGCATCGGCAAGACCGCGCTGGCCGTGCACACGGCCCACCGGCTGCGCTCCCGGTTCCCCGACGGGTCCCTCTACGGCGACCTGCGCGCGTACGCGCCGGGCGAGCCGGTCGCGCCCGAACGCGTGCTGTCGCGGTTCCTGCGCGCGCTGGGCACCCCGCCGGACGCGATCCCGGTCCGGCTGGACGACCAGGTCGAGGCCTACCGGGCCGCGTTGGAGGGCAAACGCGTCCTCGTGCTGCTGGACAACGCGACCGAGGAGGTCCTGCGCCCGCTGCTCCCCACCGCGCCGGGGTGCGTCGCGCTGGTCACCAGCAGGCACGACCTCGCCGCGGTGCCGGGCGCCCACCAGGTCGAACTCGGCGAGCTGGCCGCCGAGGACGCCCGCGACCTGCTGGGCGGGATGCTCGGCGAGGAGCTGGCCGCCGAGGTTCCCGCCGCCGTCGACGAGCTGGTGGCGCTGTGCGGGTGCCTGCCCCTCGCGCTGCGCATCGCGGGCGCGAACCTCGCGGGCCGCTACGCCGACGACGTGGTCGACTACGCCGCCGAACTCCGCGACACCGACCGCCTGGCCGCCCTGTCGGTCGACGGCGACGTGGCCGTGCGCCGCGCGTTCGACCTCTCCTACCGCGCCCTGCCGCCGGACGCCCAACGCCTGTTCCGCCGCCTGGGCCACGTGCCAGGCCCGGACTTCGGCCTGGCGACGGCGTGCGCGGTCCTCGGCACGGACGCCGCACCGCTGCTCGACGTGCTGGTCGGCGCGAGCCTCGTCCAGCAGTCGGGACACGGCCGCTACCTCCTGCACGACCTGCTCCGCCTCTACGCCGCGGGCATGCCGGAACCCGACCCGCTCGGCGGCCTGCTCGACCACCTCTTGGGTGCGACCTTGGCGGCGGGCCGTGCGCTCAACCCGGAGTTCCACCGCGCCACCGTGCCCGCGGACATCCCGGTGGTCGCCGAACCGGAGGACGCGCTGGCGTGGTTCGACACCGAACGCGCCACCCTCGTGGCCACGGCGGTCCGCGCGTCCCGCTTCGACCGACCGGAAGTCGCCTGGCTCCTCACCGACCTGGCCCGCGGCTACTTCTACTTCCACGGCCACCTCTCCGACTGGCTCACCGCTTTGGACGCGGCCCTCGCGGCCGCCGAACCGAACACCTACGGCGAGTTCGTCGCCCGCCGCGGCCTGGCCCTGGCCCACTGGCGCGGCGGCCGCCTCTCCCCGGCCGTGGACGAGTTCACGAGAGCCCTGACCCTGGCCCGCCGGTTCGGCACCGCCCTGGACGTGAGCGCGGTGCTGTCCAACTCCGCGATCGTCCACTGGGACCTGGGCAAACTGGACGCGGCCGCAGCCCAACTCCGCGAATCGCTGACCCTCAAACAGGACGAGCCACCGGTCCAACGCGCACCGACGCTGTTCAACCTGGCAGGCGTCCACCTGGACCTGGGCCCGCTCGACCGCAGCATGGACCACGTCCGGGAAGTGCTGAGGATCTCGGAAGACCACGACCTGGCCTTCGGCATCGCCTTCTCGACCGCCCACATCGGCGACACCTACTACTTGATGGGCGACCTGCCCCAAGCCGAGAAGCACCTCGCGGCAGCACTGGCCCTGCACGAGACGGTCAGCGTCGGCCTCGTGTTCCGCGCGGGCGGCATCGACAGCATGGCCAACGTCGAACTGGACCTGGGCAGACCCACCGCCGCCCTCGCGCGCGCAATACAAGGAATGGACCTGGCTGTCCAAGCGGCGGACAGCAAGGGCGAGGTCGACTCCAGGAACACCCTGGGCCGAGTCCACCGTGGACTGGGCGACCTGGAGCAATCACTGCACCACCACCAAACAGCCCTGGCCACCAGCACCTCCACCGGCTACCGCAGAGGCCAAGTGGACGCCCACCTGGGCCTCGCCACCACCCACCGCCTACTGGGCGACCTCGACCAGGCCCTCACCCACGCGAGGTCAGCGGAAGACGCAGCCACCACAGGCCAACTCCACGTCCGCCGCACCCGAGTACTGACGGAGAAGGCCGAAATCCACCTCGCGCGCGGCACCCTGGCAGAGGCAAGACAGGTAGGAGAAGAAGCCCTCACCCTGAGCCGCACGACAGGAAGACGAATCGGCGAAGCCCACGCGCTGACCTGCCTGGCCAAGATCCACCAAGCAACCAATGACACCCAGTCCGCAATGGAGTGTCAGCAAACAGCAACAACGATCTTCCAGGCCCTAGGCACCCCAGAACCCACAGCCAGCAACACCTGAACCACACGGCCCACACAGTCCGAGCAACCGACTGGAGACCCCCAACGGTCCAGCGGCGGACTGGTGACCCCGCTGGAACCGGCAGGCGCAGGCCACGGAACGTGGCCGATTTTACTTGGGGATTTTGGCCTTAAAATTGGAGATCGGGCAGGGCTTTGGGGCACTGCCTTTTGGCCCGATCAAGGTCAAAATGAGGGGACCCAAGTAAAATCGGCCACAGCACGCTGGAAGCCGCAGCCGCCAAGAAACCCCGCTGGAAGCCGCAGCCGCCAAGAAACCCCGCTGGAAGCCGCAGCCGCCAACAAACCCCGCTGGAAATCGAAGCCGCAAAGAAACCCCGCAGCCCCCCCGCAGCCCAAGATCACCCCCCGGCGAACGGCGGCAGCACGTCCAGCAGAGCCCCGGACCGCACCGCCACCCCCCGATCCCTCACCGCGACCCCGTCCAACAGGAACGACGCCGCCGCCAACACCTTCGCCAACGGCTCCCCGTGCCGCTCGTGCACCACGGTCAACACGTCCGCCACCGTCGGCGACCCCACCACTTCGAACCGCTCGTCCGGCACCCCGGCCGCCGCACGCGCTCCGGCGAAGTACCGCACCGTCAACTCCGGCAACTCATCCTCCGATTGCGCTCATGGGCCGGTCGGGCTGGTGGAAGCCCGCGTCGTTGATCCCGTGCCCGGCGGCCTTGACCCACATGGTCGCCCGCCACATCTCCGCGATCTCCTCGTCGGACGCCCCGTCCCGCAGCGGTGCCCTCAGGTCGGTCTCCGACTGGCTGAACAGGCAGTTCCGCAACTGCCCGTCCGCCGTCAACCGGGTCCGGTCGCACGCCGCGCAGAACGGCCGCGTCACCGATGCGATCACGCCGACCACCGCGGGCCCGCCGTCGACGAGCCACCGTTCGGCAGGCGCGCCGCCACGGGCGACCGGTTCCGGCGTCAACCCGAACGACTCGCTCAACGACGCCAGGATCTCGGCGGCCGTCACCATGCTCGAACGGTCCCACCCGTGCTGCGGGTCCAGCGGCATCTGCTCGATGAACCTCAGCTGGTACCCGTGCTCCACCGCGAACCGCAGCAGCGGCACGGCCTCGTCCTCGTTCACCCCGCGCAGCAGCACGGAGTTGATCTTCACTGGCTGGAGTCCGGCGGCGGCCGCGGCCGCCATGCCCTCGATCACGTCCTCGATCCGGTCGCGTCGGGTCAGTTCGGCGAACCGGGCCCGGTCGAGCGTGTCCAGCGACACGTTCACCCTGTTCAGCCCGGCTTCGACCAGTCCGGCGGCTCGCCGGGCCAGTGACAGGCCGTTGGTGGTCATGCTGATCTTCGGTCGGGGTGCGAGCGCCGCCGTGGCCGCGATCACGTTCTCCAGCCCGCGCCGCAGCAGCGGTTCGCCGCCGGTGAAGCGGACGTCGGTGATGCCGAGCCTGGTCACCGCGATCGCGAGGAGCCTGGCGAGTTCGTCGTCGCTGAGCACCTCGGACTTCGGCAGCCAGTCCAGGCCCTCCGCGGGCATGCAGTAGGTGCACCGGAGGTTGCAGCGATCGGTCAGCGACACCCGGAGGTCCGTCGCGACCCGGCCGAAGCGGTCGACCAGCTCCGGCTTGTTCGGACGCGTGGAAGCGTCCGGCGTGCCGCGCACGACTGGCAACCCGAGTTCGACTGCTGTCACCTCCGCCAGGGTAATGCGGAAACCCTTGTGGGTGGCCACAGCGGACCCGCTGTGACGGACGTGTTAGTTGTCATCACCCACAAGGCCGAAGTGAAGCACCGTGTCTTAGTGGCTAAGATGTTGAACAAGCCAAGAGGAGTGTGGTCATGGCCGAGGTGCCGCCCGACGTGCTGGAGCGTTTCGCCTGGTACGGCCGTGAGATGAGCGCACTGACGGTGATGTTCCACAGCAGGGTGGCCGAGGAGATGGGCCTCTCCGCCACCGACGAGAAGTGCCTCGACCTGGCCATGCGCGCCGAGGGAGCCCTCACGGCGGGGCGCATCGCCGAGCTGTCGGGGCTGTCCACAGGGGCCGTCACGGGCGTCATCGACCGGCTGGAGCGCGCCGGGTACGTCCGCCGCGTGCGCGACCCGCACGACCGCCGCAAGGTGCTGGTCGAGGTCACGCCGCAGAACGCGGAGAAGTTCTCGCACCTCTTCGAGGGCGCGATGGCGAGCGTCGAGCAGGTGCTCCGGCAGTTCACCCCCGAGGAGCGCGAGTTGCTCGAGCGGTACAACCGGCTGTCGATCGACACGTTTCGACAGCGGATGTTCGACGGCCTGGAGTAGCTCGCGCCCACGCTCGGGTGAATCATGTGCCGCATGCCGGAGCGCTGGAACTACCTCATGGACATGGACGGCGTGTTGGTGCACGAGGAGCACCCGATCCCCGGTGCGAGCGAGTTCGTGGCCGAACTCACCGGCAACGACATCCCGTTCCTCGTGCTGACCAACAACTCGATCTACACGCCGCGCGACCTGCGCGCCCGCCTGGCGCGGACCGGGCTGGACATGCCCGAGTCGGCGATCTGGACGTCCGCGCTGGCCACGGCCAAGTTCCTCGACTCGCAGCGCCCGAACGGGTCCGCGTTCGTCATCGGCGAGGCGGGCCTGACCACCGCGCTGCACGAGATCGGCTACGTGCTGACCGACCGCGACCCCGACTACGTGGTGCTCGGCGAGACCCGGACCTACAGCTTCACCGCGATCACCAAGGCCATCCGGCTCGTCGAGGAGGGCGCGAAGTTCATCGCCACCAACCCCGACGCGACCGGCCCGAGCCGCGAGGGCTCGCTGCCCGCGACCGGTGCCGTCGCCGCGCTGATCGCACGGGCGACCGGCCGCGAGCCGTACTTCGTGGGCAAGCCGAACCCGCTGATGATGCGGTCCGCGCTGCGCGCGCTGGGCACGCACTCGGCGAACACGCTGATGATCGGCGACCGCATGGACACCGACATCCGCGCGGGCTTGGAGGCGGGCTTGCAGACCATCCTCGTGCTCTCCGGCATCTCCGCCGACTCGACGGCCGAGATGTACCCGTTCCGCCCGACCAAGGTGATCACGTCCATCGCGGACCTGGTGGGGAACTCGGCAAACCCCTTCTGACCTGGTAGTACGCAAAATTGTCGGTGGTCGGTCGTACCTTCTGGACCATGACGATCGACTACGACGCGGTGCTCGACCAGTACTCCCGGCGGTTCGCCGACGTGGTGAGCCGTCCGGGGGTGCTGGAGGCCGAGGTCCCCAGCTGTCCGGGGTGGACGGTGGGGGATCTGGTGGAGCACCTCGCCGACGTCCAGTCCTGGTGGGAACTGGTACTGCTGGCGGGCGGACCGATGCCGGACGAGGCCGAGGGGGCGCTGGCCGCGAAGACCGGGCCGGACCGGGTCGCGGGCTGGCGGGCCATCAACACCCGGTACCTGGCCGTGCAGCGGGAGACCCCGGCGGACACCGAGGCGTGGACGTGGTGGAACGCCGAGGGCCGGACCACCGCGAGCATCGTCGGGTGGAGACAGGCGCACGAGGCCGTCGTGCACAACTGGGACGCGGAGAACGCGGTCGGCGACGTGCGGCCGATCGACCCCGCCTTGGCGGCGGACGGCGTGACCGAGTTCCTCACCCACTTCCTGCACGGCAAGGACTGGACGCACCCGCCGCTGGCCCTTGAGCTGCGGGCCACCGACGTCGAGCGCTCGTGGGCGGTCGCGACCGACGGCGGGAAGCCGCACGTCGTCGCGGTCGGGGAGGCCCGGAACGTGATCAGCGGCACTGCCGAGGAGCTGTACCTCGCGCTGTGGCGGCGGCGCGAACTCCCCCTGGGAGAGGGGGATGAGCAGGCGAGCGCGTTCCTCGCGTGGCCCGGTCTGGGCTAGGTCGACATCTGACAACGTGATGACGGTCTGATCGACTTTTCGGCGGCACCACCGCGCGTCGCCTATCGTCGCGCGTGTGGACACCGACCAGCGAAAGCTCTTCGTGGTCGGCGACGTGCACGGGCACCTCGCGGAACTCGCTCGCTCCCTGCACCTCGCCGACCTGATCGACTCCGACGGCGACTGGTGCGGTGGGGAGTCCGAGCTGTGGTTCCTCGGTGACTTCGTCGACCGGGGACCGGACGGCATCGGGGTGATCGAGCTGGTCATGCGGCTGTCCGACGAGGCGGCCGAGGCCGGGGGCAGCGTGAACGCCCTGCTGGGCAACCACGAGGTCCTGCTGCTGGGCATGCACCGGTTCGGCAACACGACCGTGCCCGGCGCGCCCAGTTCCCGGAGCTTCGAGCGCAGCTGGCTGATGAACGGCGGCCTGCGCAGCGACCAGGACCGGTTGACGGACAAGCACATCCAGTGGTTGACCAGCAGGCCGGTGATGACGCTGGTCGACGACCACCTGCTCATGCACTCCGACACGGTGGCGTACCTGGAGTGGGGCGACACGATCGACGAGGTCAACGACGCCGTGCGCGAGGTCGTGGGCGACGACGACCTGACCGACTGGTGGGAGTGCTGGCGCAAGATGACCACGCGGTACGCGTTCCGCGGCACGCAGGGCGCGGAGACCGCGGACCAGATGCTGGAGCAGCTCGGCGGCAAGGTCGTCGTGCACGGGCACAGCGTCATCGCGGACCAGCTGGGCGTGCCGCCGGAGCAGATCGACGGTCCGCTGCGGTACGCGGACAACCGGGTGCTGGCGATCGACGCGGGCCTGTACAGCGGCGGGCCGTGCCTGGTCGTGGAGCTGCCGTACAGCTGAGGGCGGTGCCTTCGGCCCGCTGACGTGCGAAGGTTGGGGTAGCGCTCAACGTCGTCGCGGGAGGTCGTCGTGTCCACGGTCAGCTATTCCTCCGGTACCTCGACCGTTCCCCTGCTCGGGGACACGATCGGCGACAACTTCGACCGGGCCGTCGCGCGCTTCGGCGACCGGGAGGCGCTCGTCGAGTGCGAGACCGGCTGGCGGTGGACCTACCGCGAGCTGGCCGCCGTGGTCGACGCGCTCGCGGCCGGGCTCATCGCGTCGGGCGTGCGGGTGGGCGACCGGGTCGGGATCTGGGCCCCGAACCGGGCCGAGTGGGTGTTCACCCAGTACGCGACGGCCAAGATCGGCGCGATCCTGGTCAACGTGAACCCCGCCTACCGGGTGCACGAGCTGGAGTACGTGCTCAACCAGTCCGGGGTGCGCACGCTGATCGCGGCCCGCGACTTCAAGACGTCGGACTACGCCGGGATGATCGAGCAGGTCCGACCGAAGTGCTCGGGCCTCAAGCAGGTCGTGCTGCTCGGCAGCCCCGAGTGGGAGGCGCTGCTGGCCACCGAGGACCGGCCGGACCTCCCGGAGCTGTCGGCTGACGACCCGATCAACGTCCAGTACACGTCGGGCACCACGGGGTTCCCGAAGGGCGCGACCCTGTCGCACCACAACATCCTGAACAACGGCTACTCCGTCGGCGAGCTGGTCGGCTACACCGAGGTCGACCGGATCTGCATCCCCGTGCCCTTCTACCACTGCTTCGGCATGGTCATGGGCAACCTCGCGGCCACCTCGCACGGCGCGTGCATGGTCATCCCGGCGCAGGGCTTCGCGCCCGCCGCGACGCTGCGGGCCGTGGCCGAGGAGCGCTGCACCTCGCTCTACGGCGTGCCGACGATGTTCATCGCCGAACTGGCCGAACCGGACTTCGACACCTACGACCTGTCGTCGCTGCGGACCGGCATCATGGCCGGTTCGCCGTGCCCAGTCGAGGTGATGAAGCAGGTCATCGACCGGATGGGCATGCGCGAGGTGTCCATCTGCTACGGCATGACGGAGACGTCACCGGTGTCGACGCAGACCCGCGTCGACGACTCGCTGGACCGCCGCGTGTCGACCGTCGGCCGCGTGGGCCCGCACCTGGAGGTCAAGGTCGTCGACCCCGTGACGGGCAAGACAGTGCCACGCGGCGAGCCCGGCGAGCTGTGCACACGCGGCTACTCGGTGATGCTCGGCTACTGGGAGCAGCCGGACAAAACGGCGGAGTCGATCGACGCCGCCCGCTGGATGCACACCGGCGACCTCGCGGTCATGGACGCCGACGACTACGTGATGATCACCGGCCGCATCAAGGACATGGTGATCCGCGGCGGGGAGAACGTGTACCCGCGCGAGATCGAGGAGTTCCTCTACACCCACCCGGACATCCTGGACGCGCAGGTGATCGGCGTCCCGGACGCCCGCTACGGCGAGGAGCTGATGGCCTGGCTCCGCCTCCGCCCCGGCGCGGAACCCATCACCGCCGAAGCGCTGCGCGAGTTCTGCACGGGCAAACTCGCCCACTACAAGATCCCGCGCTACGTGCACGTGGTCGACGAGTTCCCGATGACCGTGACAGGAAAGGTCCGCAAGATCCAGATGCGCGAGGAAGCAGTAACCCTGCTGGGCCTCTGAAACACCCATGAGCCAACACCCATAAGCCCCGGCCGACCGGCAACCACCACCAAACGATCGGCCAACTGCCAACCCACGACAAACTGCCAACCCAAGACGAACTGAGGCCGAGGCCGGACTGGTAACCCACGACAGTGCAGAGCCGGACTGGAAACCCACGGCGGCCAAGGGGCGGACTGGTGACTCGCGGCGGCCTGGGGTCGGCTTGCTGGGCCACGGCGAACCGGGGGCAGATTGGTGGCCCACGGCGGACAGGGATCGGACTGGTGGGCCACGGCGGTCCTAGGTGGGACTGGTAACCAACGGCGGCCTAGGGCCGGACTGGTGACTCACGGCGAACTGGGGCCGGACTGGTGAGCCACGATGGTCCCAGGTGGGACTGGTGACCAGGCTGGAATCGGCGGGTGCGGGCCACGGAACGTGGCCGATTTGACATGGGGATTTTGGCCTTAAACTTGTGGATCGGGCAGGGCTTTGGGGCACTGCCTTTTGGCCCGATAAAGGCCAAAATGAGGGGCCCCATGTCAAATCGGCCACAGCACGCTGGAAATCGCAGCCACGGACCGGCCCGGCTGGAAAGTTTCAGCCGCTGACCGCCCCGGCTGGAACCGGCAGCCGCAAACCCGACCACATCGGAACCGGCAGCCACCCGAAGACCACCCAACCCCAGGGCACCACACAAGGAGGTCCCCCATCGAGCAAGACCCCCCAATACACAAGGTACAAGCGAACACCGACAAAAACCGGATCACTCGATCAGGCGACAACGCCGACTACTGACCGAAATCCCAGCCCCACCCGACAACAGACCGAGCCCCCACTCACCCAGAAGGCCCGCGATGCCCACCTCACCACCCCGGCAGGCTAGTTTGCGCGGGTGAGTCTCCTCGATGATGTGGCCGAACGTGACGGCTGGCGCTGCTGGGTGTGCGATGAACCGGTGGACCCGGACATGTCGGTGAACGACTCCCGCGGCCCCAGCGTCGACAGTCGGACCACCGACCGCAAGGCCAAGATCGCCGAGCGGCTCGCGCACCGCGGCTGCAACACCCGCAAGGGCGCGGTCAAGGTGGTCATCGCCTGGCCGGACCACCTGCACGTCGTCGAACCCGCCCCGCTGATCACCGTGGCAGGCAGGCTCGAGCGCAAGGGCGGCCGTGAAATGGTCGCCCGCTGTCCCACCAAACAGGACGCCCAGCAGGCAGCGGACTGGCTCGTGGACCGGTTCTCCCGCCTGGCACCGGGCCTACCGGTGACCGCCGCCATCGAACCGGGCGGCGGCCAGTTCCTCGTCATCCTGGCCACCGGCCGCCGCTGACCGAGCAGCAAAACCGAGGACCTACAGCGAGATCCCGCGCTCGGCCAACCAGCTCTGCGGGTCGATCTTCTGGCCGCCGTTGAGCCACACCTCGAAGTGCAGGTGCGGTCCGGTGGACTGACCCCGGTTGCCGATGGTGGCGATCAGGTCGCCCGCCTTCACCTGCGTGCCGGTGCCGGCGATGATCTCGTTCACGTGCCCGTAGACCGTCACGGTCCCGTCGGTGTGCTGCACGCGCACCCACAGCCCGAACCCGCTCGCCGGTCCGGCCTCGATCACGACGCCGTCCATGGCCGACACGATCGGCGTGCCGATGGCGTTGGCGATGTCCACGCCGTAGTGGGTGGTGCCCCATCGGCCGCCGAACCCGGACGTGAACGACCCTTCCGCGGGCTTCACGACCTTCGGGCGGCGGGCGGCTTCCTCGGCCGCGGCCTTCGCCGCTGCCGCCGCGTCTGCGTCGGCCTGCTGCTTCAGCGCGGCCTGGCGGTTCGCGTACCCGTCCTGGGCGAACTTGATCGCCTGGTCGACGTGCTGGCCCGCGTCCAACTGCTGGGCGCGCATCATCTTGGCCGCTTCAAGGCCCGGCTTCACCACGTGCACCGTCTGCGGGCCGGGAGGGGCCTGGGGGGCGAACGTTCCCGCCGCCAGCCTGGCGGCCAGGTCCGTGCCTCCCACGAGCGGCTGGTCGGTGGAGCCCCAGCCGTTCACGACCCCGGCGGTCGTCGCGAGCGCTCCGGCGACGACGGCGGCCGCCACGGCGCGGCCGCCGAGGGTCGGTTTGGTGATCTCCACGCGGTGCGCGCCACGGCGGCCTTCGGCCTTCGGGGGTGCCGTGAACACGCTCCGGCCTCGCGCAGTGCTGTGCCTGGCCAAGAGTGTGCCTTTCTACCTCGGGGAGCTCGGTGGAGGACACCTGGCGGGGGATCCAGGCGGCGACGTTTCGGGGACGTCGCCGTGTCCTGCTAGTTACCGAACCGTGACAAGCGCCAGGGAACGTAACCCGAGGTGACGAACAGCGGCAAGCCTCATCCGGCGAAGTGCGGCGATTGGTGAGATAACCCACTGTTTACTACTCTGCGTAGCGATAGACCGCCAAGTCCAGGTTTTCGCCGTTACCCGGCGCAGGAGTTGACCGTTGACCGATTCGCTAGACCAATCGTCGAGCGGAAGCATCACCGCTGGTCACCAGCTTGATCGTGCAAGTCACCCGAACGAGAAACCGCCCCGCTAGCACATGGCCAGCGGGGCGGTCGGTGAACGGCTACGTCAGGTGACTACTTGTACTTCGGCGCGGCGGGCGGCAGGGGCACCACGGGCTTGCCCTCGTGGATCACCTTCATGGCCTTGAACCAGGTCGGAGCGGCCACTTCACCACCGGTCAGGCCGACCGTGCTGCCGTTGCCGCACAGCTGTGGCTGCCGGGCGTTGCAGATGATCTGCGGGGCCACGCCGTCGGTGAACGTCATGACCGCGCCCGCGTACTGCGGGGTCGCGCCGATGAACGCGACGGACCAGTAGTTCTCGGTCGTGCCGGTCTTGCCGATCATCGGGCGGCCGAAGCCGGACGCCGCGCCCGCGGCCGTGCCGGACACCGCGTCCTGGCTCATGCCCTGCGCCAGCGAGTTGGCCAGGTCCGGCGTCACGGCCTGCTCGCACGCGGGCTCGTCGAGCTTCACGGGCTTGCCGTCGCGGTCCAGGATCTCCTCGACCGGCGTCGGCGGGCACCACGTGCCCTGGCTGACGATGGTCGCGGCCACGTTCGACAGCTCCAGCACGGACGTCGCGCCCGGCCCGAGGGTGAACGAGCCGCTGTTGTCCTGCTTGAACTGGTCGCCCTGCGACGGGCCGTTCGAGCCGTCGGCCTTCAACGGGTCGCCCGCGTTGTTGACCTCCTTCATCGTCTCGCGCAGCCCGAGCCGGGTGGCCATGTCCACGACGTTGTCGAGACCGGCCTTCTCCTCCAGGATGATGAACCCGGTGTTCGGCGAGGTCGCCAACGCCTTGGTCAACGTCATCTTCTGGTCGGCGCCGTTGGAGTAGTTGCGCACCGTGTACGGCTTGCTGCCGTCCTTGTAGACCTTCGAGGTGTAGACGTTCGGGACGTCGATCTCCTTGTCGATGCCCGTGACGCCCTTCTCCAGCGCGGCGGCGGCGGTGAACACCTTGTAGATGGAGCCCGCGCCGAAGCGCGTCACCTCCGCGGGCAGCGAGTAGGCGCTCTGGCCCGCCGCGGCGTCGTTGCCGAAGTCGCGGTTCGCGGCCAGCGCGCGCACGCGGTGCTTGTCCGTGCCGGGTTCGACGACCGCCATGGCGTTCGCGACGCCCTCGGTGTCCTTCGGGACCTGGCTCTCGGCCGCTTCCTTCGCCGCCTTGGTCGCCACCGGGTCCATCGTGGTCTTGATCGTGTACCCGCCGCGGAACAGGTCGTCCTTCTTCATGCCGTACTTCTGCAGGTAGTCGATCAGGTACTGGCAGAAGAAGCCGTACACCGGACCGTCACCCGCGCCGACGCAGCCGTTGGGCAGCACGTGCACGTCCGGCACGACACCGGCCTCGGCGGCCTTGTACTCGTTCGCCTTCGCCTCGGCGACGGCCTTGTCCGGCCCGAACGCCTCGTTGTCGCGCATCCGGTCGATCACCGTGTTGCGGCGCTTGATCGCGGCGTCCACGCCGTTGCCGGGGTTCAGCACGCTGGGCTGGTTGACCAGGCCCGCGAGCATCGCGGCCTGCGGCACGGTCAGCTTGTCCGGCGTCGTGTCGAAGTACGCCTTCGCCGCCGCGCCCACGCCGTAGGTCCCGTTGCCCATCGGCACGATGTTCAGGTACGCGGTGAGGATCTCTTCCTTCGTCATCACCTGTTCGAGCTGCAACGCCACCCGCGCCTCGCGCAGCTTGCGCCCCGCGGTCGCCTCGGTGGCCTTCTCATAGGCCTCGTTCGACCCGCCGCCCAGCACGAACGCCGTGTAGTTCTTCACGTACTGCTGCGTCAGCGTCGACGCGCCCTGCGACACCTCGCCCTCGGCGCCCGCCTTCGCGGCGGCCCGCGCGATGCCCTGCCAGTCCACGCCCTTGTGCAGGAAGAACCGCTTGTCCTCGATCGCGATGATCGCGGCCTTCATGGTGTCCGCGATCTGGTCGGACTGGACCGGGATCCGGTACTGGTCGTACAGGTACGCGATGGGGTCGCCGTTCATGTCCTGGACGGTGGTGACCAGGGGCAACTCCCCCTTGGCCAACTCACCCGAGGTCTGGTCGACCGTGTCGGCCGCCCGGTTGGACGCGAGGCCCAACCCGCCGACGACGGGGAACATGACCGCCGCGAGCAACACGCCCGCCGCAAGGCACAACCCCACCAACTTGACCAGCCCTGTCGCACGCGCGAACACGAAACCCGCAACCCCTTCCGAACCGGCGGAGATCCCCTTGTCCTTATAAGTCGCACGGGACCGCGTGCAGGTTGCTCGGGAAGAGGCAAATTCTGCGCGATCACACCGGCGATTGGTGGTGAACGTACTCCTGGTGGGTTGAGGCGCCTGTGAGGGCGGCCTGGAGATCGACGAAGGTCAAGGTGCTAGTACCCGGTCGAGTACGAGCCGAACCCTGGCCGAGAAGACAAGTGAGGTGGAGGAGGAAGGACAGGGGAGGGACAGGGGAGGGACAGGGGAGGGCGGACAGGGAGGGCAGGCAGGGCAGGGAGGAGCGCAGGGAGGCAGGGCGGGAAAGGCAGGGAGGGACGGCAGGGAAGGCAGGAGACAGGGAAGGCAGGAGACAGGGAGGGCAGAGCAGGTCAGGGAGGGTGGGGAGAGCGGACAGGGCCGGGAGGTCAGGGAACGGCGAGGGAGGACGGCGAGGGGAGGGCAGCGAGGGAGGAGAAGGAGGGGGCAGGGGAAGGAAGGGCAAAGGGGGCGGGGAAGGCGGAGGGGACGGGAAGGCGGAAGAGGGCAGGGAAGGCAGGACAGGGAAGACGGGGAAGGCCGGGAGAGTCGGGAGGGTCGGGAGGGTCGGGAGGTCAGAGGAGGTCAGAGGCAGAGAAGGTCAGGGGAGGGCGGGGAGAGCAGGGAAGGGCTGAGAGGACGGGGGAGGGCAAGGCGGGGCAGGGAAGGTTCGGGGCAGGGCAAGGCAAGGCAAGGCAAGGAGGGGAGGCGGGGGAGGTAAGGAAGGCAGAGGACGGCAAGGAGAGGGGAGGGCAGGGGAGGGCAGAGGAGGGCAGGGGAAGGCGCGGGTGAAGCAGGGGTGGGGCTTGGGTGCGCCAAGTGGTGTGGGGTGTGGTCGAGGTGGGGGCTGGAGGTTGTCGCCCGATCGGGTGGTCCGGTTTTTGTCGGTGCCCGCACGTACCTTGTGTATTGGGGGGTCCAACCTGACGGGGGACCTCTCGTGGTCACGCTGGGACCGGCGGTCGAGTGGTGACCCCGCTGGGACTCGCGGTCGCTGCCACGGAACGTGGCCGATTTTACTTGGGGATTTCGGCCTTAAAATTGCAGTCGGGCGGGACTCTCTTTGGACCGCCTTTTGAGCCCGACAAAGGCCGAAATGAGGGGTCCCCAAGTCAAATCGGCCACAGCACGCTGGAAGTCGAAGCCTCCAAGAACACCCCGCTGGAAGTCGCAGCCACCCGCCAAACCCCAGGACACCAGAACATACCGACTGGTCGGTACCCAGGGTAGGGTGTGGGTCGACCAGAGGTCCGTGTGCTGAGGAGGCGTTCGTGGGGCGTTGGGGAATCACGTTGCCGTTGACCGGGGTCCCTGTGTTGCAGCACCGGGAGTTGGTGGGCGAGTTGGGCGATCTCGGGTACACGGACGTGTGGTCCGCCGAGACCACCGGCACCGACGCCTTCACCCCCTTGGCCCTCGCCGCGCAGTGGTCCGACTCGATCAGGCTCGGCACCGCCATCACCCCCGTCTACACCCGTGGCCCCGCACTCCTCGCCATGAGCGCCGCCACCGCCGCCGAGGTATCCGGCGGACGGTTCGTCCTGGGCATCGGGTCCTCGTCACCCGCGATCGTCAACCGGTGGAACGCCACCGAGTTCAGCGAGCCCTTCAAACGCACCCGCGACACCTTGCGGTTCCTGAAGGCCGCCCTCGCCGGGGAGAAGGTCGACGAGCAGTACGACACCTTCACCGTCCGCGGGTTCCGGCTGGAGCGGAAGCCGGAGCAGAAGGTCCCGATCATGCTGGCCGCCTTGCGGCCCAACATGCTCCGGCTCGCCGCCAAGGAAGCCGACGGGGCCATCACGAACTGGCTCGGCGCGGGCGACGTGGCGAAGGTGCGCGGTGAGCTGGGGGACTCGGAGCTGGCGGCGCGGATCTTCGTGTGCCCGACCGAGGACGCCGACGCCGCTCGCGCGCTGGGGCGGATGTTGATCAGCAGCTACCTGACCGTGCCCGCGTACGCGGCGTTCCACGACTGGCTCGGGCGCGGGGAAGCGCTGGCGCCGATGCACGAGGCGTGGGCGGCCGGGGACCGGAAGGCCGCGAACAAGCTGGTGCCCGACGAGGTCGTGGACGACCTGGTCGTGCACGGCAGCGTCGAGCAGTGCCGGGAGAAGGTCGCGAAGTACCAGGCCAACGGGGTGGACACGCCGATCATCGCGCTGCTCCCGACCGGCGCGGACCAGGCCGACCTCGTGCGCGCGCTCGCTCCGGGGGTGTGACGGGGTGGCGCGGCGCGGTGGCGTCGGGGAGCTGAGCCGGACCGAGAACCGGATCATGGCGGCCGCCGTGCGGCTGTTCGCCGCCAAGGGCTTCGACGCGACGACCGTGCAGGAGGTCGTGGAGGCCGCCGAGGTCACCAAGGGCGCGCTCTACCACTACTTCGGGTCGAAGGACGACCTGCTGTTCGAGATCTACCGGTCGCTCATCGGGCGGCAGATGGCCGAGCTGGACCGGATCGTGGCGCTGGACCTCGATCCGGCGACGACCGTGCGCGAGATCGTCGTCAGCCTGGTGGAGACGACGGCGGCGAGCGTGGACGAGGCCGCTGTGTTCATGCGGGAGATGCACCGGCTGGACGCCGACCTGATGGCGTCGTTCCGCGCCGAGCGCAGGCGGTACCACGAGACGTTCCGCGCGGTCGTCGAGCAGGCGCAGGCGAGCGGGCGGTTCAGCGCCGTCGCGCCCGCCGAGACCGCCGTGCTGATCGCGCTCGGCGTCGTCAACCAGCTGCCCACCTGGTACC
Source organism: Umezawaea sp. NPDC059074 (assembly GCF_042738955.1). Taxonomy (NCBI): domain Bacteria; kingdom Bacillati; phylum Actinomycetota; class Actinomycetes; order Pseudonocardiales; family Pseudonocardiaceae; genus Umezawaea; species Umezawaea sp. NPDC059074. The sequence goes on along the minus strand of NZ_JBHYHC010000005.1, from coordinate 68,560 downwards.
GGCCGGACGGGCCGAAGTCGGCGACCCGACTGGGGAACGAGATCGCCGACTTCGTCCTGGCCGCGCTGCGCGTCTAGAGCGGATCAGTCCCAGGTCAGGCAGAACGTGTGCCCGGCAGGGTCGGTGAACACCTGGAAGCCGTCGTCGCTCACGTCCAGTCGGCGGCCGCCGAGTTCGGCGATCCGGCGGGCGGCCTCGTCGAGGGATCCGCGCGGGATCCGCACGTCCAGGTGGAACTGCTGCGACCCCTTCGGGTCCGGGAAGACGGGCGGCTCGTGCTCCGGCGAGAGCTGGAACGCGAGCCGTCCGCCCTGGTCGTCGGTCACCACGACCCAGTCGTCGTCGGCCGCGGTGATCTTCCCGCCGAGCAGTTCGACGTAGAACGCCGCCAGCGCGCGTGGGTCGCGGGTGTCGACCACGACCGACCTCAGTTGTCCGATCATGCGGCCGGGGTACCCGGATCAGGCCTTGGCATGCTCGCGGAGCGCGGTCAGCGCCTTGTCGGCGTGGCTCGTCATGCCGAACTCGCTCTTCACGACCTCGATCACCCGGCTGTCCACGCCGATCACGAACGTGTGCCGCTTCACCGGCAGCGGGCCGAACCGGCGCTTCACGCCGAAGGTCTGCGCGACCTCGCCCTCCACGTCGGACAGCAGCGGGTAGTCGAACGAGTTGACGTCGGAGAACTGCTTCTGCCGCGACACGGAGTCGGTGCTGATGCCGACGCGCTGCGCCCCGACCTCGGCGAACTCCGCGGCGAGGTCGCGGAAGTGGCAGCTCTCCACGGTGCAGCCGCCGCTGAGCGCGGCCGGGTAGAAGAACAGCACGACCGGCCCGTCCTCCAGCAGGGTCGACAGCGTGCGCGAGGCGCCGTGCTGGTCGGGGAGGGTGAAGTCGGGGACGAGATCGCCGGGCTTCATGGAGGTGTCCTTCCGGTGCGACAGGTGTCGTAGGGGTGTTCGGCTCGGGCCCGTCGTACGGTTCTCAGTAGGCTCGTGATCAGGGAGGTGGACGTGACCAGCATGTCCGACGTGGCGCGCGCCGCAGGCGTGTCCGCCGCGACGGTGTCCCGCGCGCTGCGGGGCGAGCCCGGCGTGTCCGAGGCGACGCGCCGGTACGTCACCGAGGTGGCGAAGAAGATGCGGTACGCCATCGCGCGTGACGCCTCCAGCCTCGCGGGCGGTCGCCGCTACGCCATCGCGGTGCTGACCGGCGACGTCGGCCGGGGCGACCTGCTGGCCGGGGCCGAGGGCGCGCTGCGGCAGGCGGGCTTCGACGTGCTGCTCTACGTGCTGGGCGACGAGGACGCGCGGACCGGGTTCTTCGACGAGGTGCCGCTGGGCCGCAAGGTCGACGGCGTGCTCGCCCTGTCGATCACCCTGAGCGAGGCCGAGTCGGCCGCGCTGGCTGCGCTGGACGTGCCGGTGCTCACGGTCGACGACGGCGACCTGCGCAGCGCGCTGCGCGTCGCGGTCGACCACCTGATCGGGCTGGGCCACCGCGACATCGCGCTCGTGCTGGCCGTGGGCGTGGACGAGTCGTACGACGAGGTGCTGGTCGCGGCCGGTCTGGAGATCCGGCCGGAGTGGACGCTGTGGTCCTCGCCGACCGTCGTCGGCGGCGAGCAGGTGGCGGACGCGCTGCTGGACGGCGACCGGCTGCCGACCGCCGTGGTCAGCGCGAGCGGCGAGGTGGCGCTGGGCCTGTTCATGCGCCTGCGCCGCGACGGCCGCACGATCCCGGCGGACCTGTCGCTGGTCAGCCTGGACGGCCAGGACCTGGTGCGGGCCGTGGGCGTCACCGCCGTCGAGGGCGCCCTGCGTGAGGAGGGCGAGCAGGCGGTGGCCGAGTTGCTCGGCAGCATTCGCGGTGATGGGGAATCATCGGTGCACGAGCTGTCGTGGCGGCTGGTGGTCCGGGAGTCCACCGGTCGGGCATGACGCACCGTCACGGAGCAGTCGATCACCCGTCCGGCCTGACACGACGCACTGAATTCCCTGCAACCTTCGGGTGACCAGGACGTGCCGCCCTGGCTTCCGCGGCACACATGGGAGAAAGCTGACCGCGTGGAAGACGAGCTGGCCGCACTGGCGAAGGCGCACGGCGTGGCCACCCGCTACGAGGACTCGGGCCAGCGGATGGTGGACGTCGACCCGGCCGTCGTCGTGGCCGTCCTCGCCCAACTGGACGTCGACGCCTCCACCCCGGAGGCCGTGCGCGCCGCGCTGGCGACCGTGACCGACGCCCCGGACGCGCTGCCCGCGACGATCGTCGTCCGCGAGGGCCGCGTGCTCGACTTGGGCCACCCGGCGACCGTCGTCCTGGAGGACGGCTCCGAGGAGGAGCTGCCCGCGGCGCTGCCGCTGGGCTACCACCGGATCGGCGCCACGACCGTCATCGTGCCCCCGGACGAGTTGCCCGCCGTGCCCAGGGCGTGGGGCTGGATGGTGCAGCTCTACGCGCTGCGGTCCGAGGAGTCGTGGGGGCTGGGCGACTACGCCGACCTCGCCACGATCGCCCGCCGCTCCAGCGTCGAGCTGGGCGCCGGGGTGCTGCTGGTCAACCCGGTGCAGGCGATCAGCCCGACGCACCCGGTGGAGCGCTCGCCGTACTCGCCGTCGAGCCGCCGCTACTGCAACCCGATCTACCTGCGGGTCACCGCCACCGCCGCGTACGCGAACGCCGACCGCGGCACCCGCGAGGCCATCGCCGCGCTGCGGCCGGACAACCGCACCGAGCTGATCGACTACGACGCCGTGTGGACCGCGAAGGCCGCCGCGCTGGAGCTGCTCTGGCCGTTCCAGCAGGAGCGGGTCGACCTGGACGCGGACCCGGCGCTGCGCGACTTCGCCACGTTCTGCGCGCTCGCCGAGCGGCACGGCCCGGACTGGCGGACCTGGCCCGAGGCGCTGCGCGACCCGGAGACGGCGTTGGCGGACCCCGAGCGGGTCGCCTTCCACGCCTGGCTCCAGCAGCTCTGCCGCGCCCAGCTCGACGACGTGCGGTTGGCCGCGCACGAGTCCGGCATGGCCGTCGGCGTCATCCACGACCTGCCGGTCGGCGTGCACCCCGGCGGCGCGGACACGTGGGCGCAGCGCGACACGTTCGCGCCGAACGTGACCGTGGGCGCCCCGCCGGACGCGTTCAACCAGCAGGGCCAGAACTGGAACCTGCCGCCGTGGCGGCCGGACCGGCTCGCCGCGCTGGGCTACGCGCCGTTCCGCGAGATGCTGCGGGGTGTCCTCCGCCACGCGGACGGCATCCGCGTCGACCACGTCGCGGGCCTGTGGCGGCTCTGGTGGATCCCGCCGGGCGAGTCCGCCGGTCGCGGCACGTACGTGCACTACGACCCCGAGGCGATGCTCGGCGTGCTCGCGCTGGAGGCGCACCGCGCGGGCGCGGTCGTGGTGGGGGAGGACCTGGGCACGGTGGAGGACCAGGTCACGGACACGCTGCACGAACGCGGGATGCTCAGCTCCGCCGTGCTGTGGTTCCAGCGCGACTACGACACCCCCGGCCACCCGCTCGTGCCGCCGGAGAAGTGGACCGAGTCGGCGATGGCCAGCATCTCCACCCACGACCTGCCGACCGTCGCCGGGTTCCTCGCGGGCGAGCACGTCCGCATCAGGGCCGAACTCGGGTTGTTTGACGGTCCCGTCGACGGGGAATACAGCGCTGCCGAGCTGGAACGCCACCAACTCGTCGAGCTGATGACCCAGGAGGGTGTGCCCACCGATGACCTCGTCGCCGCGTTCCACGCCCTGCTGGCGAAAGCGCCGTCGGTGCTCCGGTTGACCTCGCCGCAGGACGCGCTCGGCGAGGTCCGGCAGCCGAACCTGCCGGGCACCGTCGACCAGTACCCCAACTGGCGCATCCCGCTTCCGGTCACGCTGGAGGAGTTCTTCGCCGACGAGCACGTGCGCGCCGTCGTCGCCGCGCTGGCGGAAGGACCGGGCCGTTGAGCCGAAACAAGCGTGTTACCGCGGGTCACGCGCCCGCGGAGTATCGTCGAGTCGTCACCCGAGGAGCGTTCCGCCCAATGGTTGGAGGTGGCAATCCCCAGTGAACACCGAGGTTGTGTCCCGCACGGGTACCTTGCCCGGAGATCTGGTCACCGCCGTGCACCCCACGGAAGCCCTGGAGATCGCGGTCGAGCAGGTGCTCGCCGCCGTTCGTCCCGCCGTGCTGACCGATCCGGTGTCCGGCGCGCTGCGGGCCGAGGAGTGCCTGCGCACGGCGCTGAGCGGCGCCCCGCACGGTGCTGACGGGCCGTTGGAGCAGGCCGTGGCCTGCGCGGAAGCCGCGTGCGAGCACTTGCGGTACTGCGAACTGCAGGAGGCGCGAATCCTCCTCGTAGCCGCGCGGGGCCAACTGGTCCGCGCGAACGCCCAGCGGTCCTGAGCGGACTTCGGGTAGTCGACCCCACCAAGACCGCCACGCCTCCCGGCCCGCCCCCTCGACTCGTCGACGTGGACGGACCGGGTCGCCTGCTGAGGAGATCTAGTTGCGGCCCTGGCCAGGAACCCCCTACCCGCTCGGCGCCACGTACGACGGCGTCGGCACCAACTTCGCCCTCTTCTCCGAGGTCGCCGACGAGGTCGAGCTGTGCCTCTTCGACGACGACGGCAAGGAGACCCGCGTCCGGCTGCCGGAGGTGGACGGCTTCGTCCACCACGGCTACCTGATCGGCGTCGGCCCCGGCCAGCACTACGGCTACCGGGTGCACGGCCGCTACGAGCCGGAGCACGGCCCGCGATCCAACCCGAACAAGCTGCTGATCGACCCCTACGCCAAGGCGATCTCGAACGGCGTCGAGTGGGACGAGTCGCTGTTCGGCTACAAGTTCGGCGACCCGGAGCAGGTCAACGACCAGGACTCGGCCCCGTACGTGCCGAAGTCGGTCGTCGTGAACCCGTTCTTCGACTGGTCGAACGACCGAGCGCCGAGGACGCCGTACAACGAGACGGTGATCTACGAGGCCCACGTGCGCGGCCTGACGATGAACCACCCGGAGATCCCGCACCGCCTGCGCGGCACGTACGCGGGCATCGCGCACCCGGTCGTCATCGACCACCTCACCAAGCTCGGCGTGACGGCGATCGAGCTGATGCCCGTGCACCAGTTCATCACCGACCACGGGCTGGCCGAGAAGGGCCTGCGCAACTACTGGGGCTACAACACCATCGGGTTCTTCGCCCCGCACGACCTGTACGCGGCGATGCCGGACCAGGCGAACCAGGTCCAGGAGTTCAAGGGCATGGTCCGCGCCCTGCACGAGGCGAACATCGAGGTCATCCTCGACGTGGTCTACAACCACACCGCCGAGGGCAACCACCTGGGCCCGACGCTGTCCATGCGCGGCATCGACAACGAGGCGTACTACCGCCTGGTCGAGGACGACAAGCAGTTCTACATGGACTACACGGGCACCGGGAACTCGCTGAACGTGCGCAGCCCGCACACGTTGCAGCTGATCATGGACTCGCTGCGGTACTGGGTCACCGAGATGCACGTGGACGGCTTCCGCTTCGACCTCGCGGCCACGCTCGCGCGCGAGTTCTACGACGTGGACCGGCTGTCCACGTTCTTCGACCTCGTGCAGCAGGACCCGGTGGTCAGCCAGGTGAAGCTGATCGCGGAGCCGTGGGACGTCGGCCCCGGTGGTTACCAGGTCGGCAACTTCCCGCCCCTGTGGACGGAGTGGAACGGCAAGTACCGCGACACCGTCCGCGACTTCTGGCGCGGCGAGCCCGCGACGCTGGGCGAGTTCGCCTCGCGCGTCACCGGCTCGTCGGACCTGTACCAGCAGGACGGCCGCAGGCCGTACGCGTCGATCAACTTCGTCACCGCCCACGACGGCTTCACGCTGAACGACCTCGTGTCGTACAACGACAAGCACAACGAGGCCAACGGCGAGGACGGCCGCGACGGCGCGGACGACAACCGCTCGTGGAACTGCGGTGTCGAGGGCCCGACCGACGACGAGGAGGTCCTCGCGCTGCGGGCCCGCCAGCGGCGGAACCTGCTCGCGACGACGCTGCTGTCGCAGGGCGTGCCGATGCTGCTGCACGGCGACGAGTTCGGCCGCACCCAGCAGGGCAACAACAACGTGTACTGCCAGGACAGCGAGATCGCCTGGGTGGACTGGAAGCTCGCCGAGGAGAACGCGGACCTCATCGAGTTCACCGGCGCGCTGACGGCGTTCCGCAAGCAGCACCCGGTGCTGCGCCGCCGCCGCTTCTTCGCGGGCAAGCCGATCCGCAGCGGCGACGACCTCCGCGACATCGCGTGGTTCACGCCCGCGGGCGAGGAGATGACCGAGCACAACTGGGAGGACGACTTCGGCCGCTGCGTCATCGCGTTCCTCAACGGCGAGGGCATCCCGGACCTCGACCAGCGCGGGATGCGCGTCGTGGACGACTCGTTCCTGCTGGCGTTCAACGCCCACCACGAGGACATCGAGGCGACGCTGCCCGAGGAGAGCTACGGTCCGCAGTGGACGGTCGTGGTCGACACGGCCACCGGCGCGGTCCAGATCCCCGAACTGGGCGAGGTCATCCCCGCGGGCGGCAAGCTCACGCTGGTGGCGCGCTCACTGGTGGTGCTCCAGCGGACGGGCGGCGAATGACCGGCGACGCTCCGTCCTCGACCTACCGGCTCCAGCTCCGACCGGGCTTCGCCTTCGCCGAGGCCGCCGAGGTGGTCGACTACCTCGAGCGGCTCGGCGTCGGCGCGGTCTACGCGTCGCCGATCCTCGACGCCGCACCGGGTTCCACGCACGGCTACGACGTCGTGGACCCGACCCGCGCCCGCCCGGAACTGGGCGGGGAGGAGGGGCGGCTGGCGCTCAGCGAGAAGGTCGCCGACGCCGGGCTCGGGTTCGTGCTCGACATCGTGCCCAACCACATGTCGGTCGCCATCCCGGAGACCGACCCGTGGTGGTGGGACGTGCTCAAGAACGGCCAGGAGTCCCGGTACGCCAGGTACTTCGACATCGACTGGGCCGCGGGCCCGGTCCTCGTGCCCATCCTCGGCGACGAGGGCGAGCCCGTGGTCGACGGCGACGTGGTCACGTACTTCGACCACCGGCTGCCGGTGTCGGACCACTACCGGCTCGTGCACTGGCGGCGCGCCAACGAAGAGCTGAACTACCGGCGGTTCTTCGACATCACCACGCTCGCCGCGGTGCGCGTCGAGGACCCCGAGGTGTTCGACGCCACCCACGACGAGGTGCTGCGCTGGGTCGCGGCGGGCCAGGTGACCGGCCTGCGGGTCGACCACCCGGACGGCCTCGCCGACCCCGGCGGGTACTTCCGGCGGCTCAAGGAGCGGTCGGGCGTGTGGATCGTGGCGGAGAAGATCCTCGGGGCCGGGGAGCCGCTGCCGACCAGTTGGCCGGTCGAGGGCACCACCGGCTACGACGCGCTGCGCGAGGTCTGCGGGATCTTCGTGGACCCGCGGGCCGAGGAGCACTTCACCGCGCTGGCCGCGGACCTGGGCCAGGAGACGGACTTCGAGGCCGTCGAGCACACGTGCCGCACGCTCGTCACCGACTCGATCCTGCGGGCCGAGGTCCGCCGGATCGGCGCACTGGTGGAGGGCGTCGACCAGGCCGACGCCGAGGTGGCCGTGGCCGGTGTGATGGTCAACTTCCCGGTGTACCGGTCCTACCTGCCCGAGGGCGAGGCGAACTGGGCCGCGGCGGTGTCGCGGGTCAAGGGCGCCGAGGCGCTGGACGAGCAGGTCCGCGCGGACCCGGACGGCGAACTGGCCACCCGGATCCAGCAGACGTCCGGCATGGTCGTCGCCAAGGGCACCGAGGACACCGCGTTCTACCGGTACACCCGGTTCGTCGCGCTCAACGAGGTCGGCGGCACCCCGGACCGCTTCGGCGTGCCGGTGGAGGAGTTCCACGCCCTCGCGGCGCAACGGGATTCCGCGCTGCCTGAGTCGATGACGACGCTGTCGACGCACGACACCAAGCGCTCCGAGGACGTGCGGGCCCGGCTGGCCGTGCTGTCGGAGCTGCCGGAGGAGTTCTCCCGGCTGGTGCGCGGGTGGACCGAGCGGCACGGCATCGACGAGCCGTCGCTGAACCTGCTGGCGTGGCAGACGATCGTGGGCGCGTGGCCCATCGGTCCCGACCGGCTGCGCGACTACCTGGACAAGGCCGCGAAGGAGTCCAAGCTCCGCACGACGTGGGTCGACCACGACGAGGAGTTCGAGGCGGCCGTGGCGGCGTGGCCGGAGCAGGTGCTCGGCGACGCCGTGACCCGAGGCGAGATCGAGGCGTTCGTCGGCCGGATCCGCGCCGCGGGCTGGTCGAACGCGCTGGGCCAGAAGCTGGTCCAGCTCACCTCGCCGGGCGTGCCGGACGTGTACCAGGGCACCGAGCTGTGGGACCTGTCGCTGGTCGACCCGGACAACCGGCGGCCGGTCGACTACGCGGTCCGGCGCGAGCTGCTGGCGCGGATCGAGGACTGGTGGCTGCCGGAGGTCGACGACACCGGCGCGGCCAAGCTCCTGGTCGTGCAGCGGGCACTGCGGCTGCGGCGGAACCGGCCGGAGCTGTTCCACGGCTACCGCCCGCTGCCCGCCGAGGGCGTCGCGGCGGACCACGTCGTGGCGTACCACCGGTCCCCGGACCTGGTGGTCGTGGCGACGAGGCTGCCGGTGGGGCTCGCGGCCGAGGGCGGCTGGCGCGACACCGTGCTGCCGCTGCCGCCGGGGGAGTGGACGGACGTGCTGAACGGGCGGCAGGCGACCACGTCGGTGGCCGGGCTGCTCAAGCGGTACCCGGTCGCGCTGCTGGTGCGGGACGCCTCGTGACCTTCCGGGTGTGGGCTCCCAAGGCGGAGCGGGTCCGCGTGCGCGTGGACGGCGTCGAGCACGCGATGACGGCGGGCGACGGCGGCTGGTGGTCGGCGGCGGTCGACGGCGAGGACTACGCGTTCCTGCTGGACGACTCCACCGACGCGCTGCCGGACCCGCGGTCGCTCCGGCAGCCCTCGGGCGTGCACGGGCCGTCGCGGCGCTACGACCACGGCGACTTCGAGTGGACCGACGGCGACTGGACCGGTCGGGCTTTGGCGGGCGGGGTGGTCTACGAGCTGCACGTCGGCACGTTCACCCCCGAGCGCACGCTCGACGCGGCCATCGGCAAGCTCGACCACCTCGTCGACCTGGGCATCACGCTCGTCGAGGTGCTGCCGATGAACTCCTTCGACGGCACCGCGGGCTGGGGCTACGACGGCGTCCTGTGGGGCGCGGTGCACGAGCCCTACGGCGGGCCGGACGCGTTCAAGCGGTTCGTCGACGCCTGCCACGCCAAGGGCTTGGGCGTGCTGCTCGACGTGGTCTACAACCACCTCGGGCCCTCGGGCGCGTACCTCGACCGGTTCGGGCCGTACTTCGCGGGCCGCAACGACTGGGGCCCCGGCCTCAACCTCGACGGCCCCGGCTCGGACGAGGTCCGCCGGTACGTGCTGGACAACGCACTGGGCTGGCTGCGCGACTTCCACGTCGACGGCCTGCGCCTGGACGCCGTGCACGCGTTGCAGGACCGCCGCGCCACGCACCTGCTGGAGGAGTTGGCCGTCGAGGTCGACGCGCTCTCGGCGGGGCTGGGGCGGCCGTTGACGCTGATCGCCGAGTCGGACCTCAACGACGCCAGGCTCGTGACCGCTCGCGAGGGCGGCGGCTACGGGTTGCAGGCGCAGTGGTCGGACGACCTGCACCACTGCCTGCACGTGGCGCTGACCGGCGAGACCCACGGCTACTACGCCGATTTCGCCGAGCCCGGCGCGTTGGCGCGGACGTTGCGCGAGGTGTTCTTCCACGCGGGCACCTGGTCGTCGTTCCGCGAGCGCACGCACGGGCGGCCGGTCGACACCCGCGTCCTGCCCGGCTACCGCTTCCTCGCGTACCTGCAGAACCACGACCAGATCGGCAACCGCGCCACCGGCGACCGGATGTCCGCCTCGGTGTCGCCGGGCCTGCTCGCGTGCGGCGCGGCGATCGTGTTCTGCTCGCCGTACACCCCGATGGTCTTCATGGGGGAGGAGTGGGCCGCGAGCACGCCGTGGCAGTTCTTCGCGTCGTTCCCCGATCCCGAGCTGGCGGAAGCGGTCCGGACGGGCCGTCGCCGCGAGTTCGGCGCGCACGGCTGGGGCGAGTCGGAGGTCCCGGACCCGATGGACCCGGCGACGGTGGAGCGGTCGACGCTGCTGTGGGCCGAGGTCGAGAAGCCGGAGCACCGCGACGTGCTCGACCTGTACCGCTCGCTGATCGCGCTGCGCAAGGCCCACCCCGAGCTGGCAGACCCGCGGTTGGACGAGTTCCACGCCGAGCAGCTGGGCACGGTCCTCGTCCTGCACCGCGGTGACCTGCGGCTGGTGTGCAACCTCGGCGCCACCGCGGTCACCCAGTCGTTGGACACCGACGGCGGCTGGGTGCTGCTCGCCTCCGGCGACGTGGCACTGGTCGGGCAGGCCGTCCGCCTGCCCGCCGAGTCGTTCGCGATCGTTCAGGCGATCGGCTCGTCGTCCAACCAGCCCACGTCCGCGAGCCGTTCCGCCAACAGCTGACCGGCCAGCGTCAACTCGTCGGCCAGTTGTCTTCGCACGTCGGCGGGCGCACCGTCCACGCGGTGCGCCGCCTCGTGCGCGGCCACGAGCTGCCGCGCAGCCTCGACCACGTCGACGCCGGGCCACTGCGCCTCCTCGGCGCGCTCGTGCGGCTCCACGGGCAGGTGCACGGACCGCACGGCCTGGCGCGGCCCCAGTTCCCCCGCGAGGTCGACGAGCTTCACCGCGATCGAGTGCAGCTTCACGTTGTGGTGCTGCGACATCCGGACGAGCAGCTGGAAGCCCTGCTGCGGGGTGAGCCCCTGGACGGCCGCGATCAGACCCGTGGCCTGCCCGATCACCGTGCGGGTCTGCAACGCCTTGCGCAGGCCCGCGACCTCAGCCTCCAGGCCGGCTATCCGCACGCTCAGCGGATCAGCCTGGCCGTTGTCCCCGACCACAGTCGGGCTCCTCTCGCACGTCGGGACACGGAAAGCCATGCCAGTGCGCGAGAGACGGCCAGCGGAAAGCTCAGGCAAGCCCACCGCGCGACAACGGCACACTGCCGTCGTCCCTCGCTGACACGGGTGCCCTCCGGAGGAGGACACCCGATGGCTTGCGGCTGGCTTTTCAACCGCTAACGATCACCGTAGTACACCGGCCGTTCGCCGTTTACCTCCGGTCGCCGCGGGTACCCGAAGCTCGGACGTACTGCCAGCGGAGAGGACCGTCATGGGTGCCGACGACAAGATCAGCAACAAGGCCGAGGAGCTCAAGGGTCGGGCCAAGGAAGCTGTCGGCGACGCCACGGGCAACGAGCAGTGGCAGGCCGAGGGCCGCGTCGAGCGCGCCAAGGGCGACCTGAAGCAGGCCGCCGAGAAGGTCAAGGACGCCTTCCGCAAGGACTGACCGCCAACTCCGACGCCGTCGAGCCCGTTCACCGGGTTCGGCGGCGTTGTGGCGTTTCCAGGTGGGGTGGAACATTCGGCGCGGACCGTCACGCCGTGGGCCGGCCGCGCGATGAGCTGGCATGGGTCGTGCGGTGGTGGTGATCACCTGCCTGGTGACGGCGGGACTGGGTGTCTGGTTCGCGGTGGCGTCGTGGGACTCGGCGAACAAGGTGGCGGTGATCGCGTCGGCGTTGGCCGCCGTCGCCGCGGTCGGGGTGGCCGTGTGGGCCGGGTTGCGCACCGGAGGCCGGATCGTGGTGTCCGACACCGGTGACGCGACCGCCGGGCCCGGTGGGCGGGCGAACACGGGGGTGCGCGGTGCCACGTCGGCGCGGGTGAAGCGCACCGGGAACGCGCGGGCCGGTGGCGACGCGAACACCGGTGTGGAGTGAGCGGGCCGCGGTGGTTCTCCGGCCGGGTGCGGCGCAGCGGGACGGCGGTCGCGAGCGGCGGCGGGATCGCCAACACGGGGATCATGTACTTCGGTGTCGAGCCGCGGACGCCGCTGGTGGCGGCGCGGGAGCGGTTGGCCGAGCTGGTGGCGGTGCAGTGGCGGGACGAGGCCATCCGCCGGACGCTGTACAACCCCGAGTCGATGCCGGTGTCGTGGCACACGCCCGACCTGGTGTTCCGCGGTGACGACCCGGGCCCGCTGGTGGAGGCGTTCCGGGGCAGGCTCGTCATCATCGGCGACGCGGGCAGCGGGAAGACCACGCTCGCCGTGCAACTGGTGCGCGACCTGCTGGACGTCCGGAAGGACCGCCCCGACGACCCGGTCCCGGTGCTGCTGGCGGCCTCGACGTGGGACCCCGGTTTCCTGACCGTGCGGCAGTGGGTGGCCCACAGCCTCGTCCACGACTACCCGGCGCTCGGCGCGCGGGAGTACGGCCTGTCGGCGCACACCGACCTCGTCGACCGGGCGTGGGTCCTGCCGGTCGTCGACGGTCTCGACGAGTTGCCGGAACCCGCGCTGGCCTCGCTCCTGCGGAGCCTCGACGACTTCTCCGACCGCGACGACCGGTTGATCCTCACCTGCCGCACGGACCAGTACCGGAACGCCGTGCGCGGGTCGGCCGCGGCGGCCGCGGCGCTGGTCGTCGAACCCGATCCGCTGACCCCGTCCGCCGCCGCCGACTACCTGGAACGTTGTCTGGTCGCCGAGGTGCCCGCGGCCCTGCGCGATCCCGCCGGGCCGCCGGAGGCGTTGGCGGAGGTCGTCTCGTCGCCGCTGGGGCTCTGGCTGGTCCGGATCTCCTCCGCGCAGACCGACCCGCGCGACCTGGTGGACCCGGAGAGGTTCGCCGACGCGTCCGCACTGCGCGAACACCTGTACGCCGCCCTGATCCCCGCGCTGGTCCGGCTGCACCAGGTCGCCTACGCGCCCGCCGACGTGACGCGGTGGCTCGGCTACCTCGCGGACCTCGTCGGGGACAGGACCGACCTGGCGTGGTGGCGGCTCGCCAGGACCACCGGCAACCCGACCGCCGTCTTCCGCCTGCTGTTCGGCGCGATCACGGCCGTGGTCGCCACCGCGAGCCTCGTCGTCATCGGGTCCTGGCTGATCCCCGAGGGGAGCGCGCTCGGCGGTGTCGTGTTCGGGGTGTCGACGGGGATGGGGGCCGGGTACGCGGCGGACCGGTGGGCGATGAGCGAACCGGGTCACGTCCGGCAGCGGCTGACCGACCTGGCCGGGCTCCTGCGGGCGGTGGGCTCCACGGCCGCCGTCTACCTGTCCGCGGCCGTGCCGATCGGCGTGCTCCTGGCGTCCCTCGGCCTACAGCCGTTGTGGGTGCTCGCCGCCGCCCTGTTCGGCGGGAGCGTGCTGTACGCGATCGGCACGGGCATCACCGAGTGGGCCGAGACGCCCGCGGCGACCGACCAGGCGACCTCGCCGCCGCGCCACCTGGTGGCCGACCGGAGGCTCAACCTGCTGCGCCTGCTGGTCTTCAGCGTGCTCGTCGGCCTCGCGGTCCTGGTCACGATCACCGCCGTGTACGGGATCGTCGAAGGGCTCGCCTTCGGGGCTTTCGCGGCACTGGGGGCGGCTGTCGCCGGTGGGCTCCTCGCGGGCGACCACCACGCCTGGCTCGCGTACCTCGCCGCGGTGGGGACCCTGTCCCGCCGCCGACTGCTGCCGCGGAAGCTGATGCCGTTCCTCGACGACGCCCACCGCCTGGGGCTCCTGCGGGCGGTCGGATCGGTCTACCAGTTCCGCCACGCGGGGCTTCAGGACTACCTGGCCCGCACCTACCGGAACCGGTCGTAGATATGGAGCGACCCCCGGACCTGTTCCCGCACCGAGGGTGCGGGCCGAGCTGGACTGGGCTCGGGGTGCCGGGGGTCGGGTGCCTGCCTGGAACTCGCCAGGCCGCTCCGGAAAGGGTCCCTAACGGGCGGTCCTAGCGGACGGACACCTCACGAAAAGTCCTATAGCTACACAACTTCGGACCACCTCCTTCCTCGTGTACGACCAAACTAAGCGCGAATCCCGAACCCGGCAACGGATATGGCCCACGTCACATCCGAGCGATCACGCGTAGTCCGTCGACCTGCCGATCCCCGCCCAGCGCTCGGCTTCGGCGGCCCGTTTCACCGACGACTCGGCGGCCGTGCGGACGGCGTCGGAGCCGAGCAGGAGGCGCAGCGGCGGGTCGTCCGAGGCGACCACGTCGACGATCACGCGGGCCGCGCGGGCGGGGTCGCCGGGCTGCTTGCCGTCGGCGTCGGCGCGGTAGCGGTGCAGCGCGCCGACGGTCTGCTCGTAGTCCTCGCCGACGGGGGACATGGTCATCGACGAGCCGCCCCAGTCCGTGCGGAACGCGCCCGGCTCGACGATCGTGACCTTCACGCCGAACGGGGCCACCTCGTTGTGCAGGACCTCGGAGAAGCCCTCCACGGCGTACTTGGCGGTCTGGTACGCGCCCATGCCCGGCGTGCCGCCGACGCGGCCGCCGATCGAGGAGAACTGGAGGAAGTGGCCGGACCGCTGCCGCCGCAGCACCGGCAGGGCGGCCCTGGTGACGTTCACGACGCCGAAGAGGTTCGTCTCGACCTGCGCGCGGAAGTCGGCGTCGGTCATCTCCTCGATGGGGGCGGAGTTGGCGTAGCCGGCGTTGTTCGCCACCACGTCGAGCGAGCCGAACGCGTTCACGGCCGTGTCGACGGCGGCACGGGCGGCGGCCGCGTCGGTGACGTCCAGCGCCACCGCCCGCACCTGGTCGCCGTACTTCGCCACCAGGTCGTCGAGCTGCTCCGGGCGGCGCGCGGTGGCGACGACGTGGTCGCCGTGCTCCAGCGCCGCCGTGGCGAGTTCCCGGCCTAGACCGCGGGAGCCGCCGGTGATGAGCCAGGTCTTGGGCATGATCGCCCCTCCTTGTAACCGACCGGTTGGATACATCCCAGGGAACACCCGTGAGGGGCGTCTGTCAACCGACCGTTTGGTTGGTACGCTGGGCGGCATGATCCGAGACGCCGAGCGCACCAGGAAACGCCTGCTCGAGGCAGCCACGGCCGAGTTCGCCGAGCTGGGCATCGCCGGGGCGCGGGTCAACCGGATCGCCGAGGTCGCCGGGTGCAACAAGGCGATGCTGTACGCGTACTACGGCAGCAAGGACCAGCTGTTCGACGCGGTGTTCACCGCCCACGTCGCCGAGTTCCTGGAGCGCGTGCCGTTCGACGCGGCGGACCTGCCCGGCTACGCGGGACGGCTCCACGACTACTTCGAGGAGAACCCGCACGCCCAGCGGCTCGCGGTCTGGTACCGGCTGGAACGGCCGGGCAGCGCGCACCTGGACGCGGTCGTGGGCGTCAACCGCGACCGGCTGGCGGACCTGGCCCGCGCGCAGGCCGACGGCGTCCTGCCCGACCACTACCCGCCCGCCGCGCTGCTCGCGCTGGTGCAGGCGGTGTGCACGTCGTGGTCGTCGATGAACCCCGAGTTCGACGCGCTCGCCCCGGCCGGGCGGGAGCAGCGGCGCGCGGTCGTCGTGGACGCGGTGCGGCGGCTGATCGCGGCCTGAGGTTCAGGACGTTGCGGTGGCGCAGGTGGTCGTGACCGGCGTCGACGTGGTGGTGACCGGCGGCCCGCTGTCGGCGAGCCGGGTGCCGCCGCACAGCGTGGCCTCCACCCGCCGGTCCGCGGCGTCGCCGGTGGCGAACACGACGTAGCGCCGCCGTTCCAGCATCTCCACGCCGCACGTCGCCCCCTGGACGGCGCTCGTCACGCTCACCACGCGCGGCACCCTGCCCTTGTACTCGGTGCCCACCAGCAGGACGAACCGGTTGAGGTCGTCCAGCGAGGTGCTCGGGTCACCGGCTTCCAGGACCTTCGCGAGCACCAGCCCGGAGAACACGTGGTCGGCCCGCTGGAACTTCTCGCCCTCGCCGCCCGGCGGGCAGCTGCACGCGCTCGCCGACCCGGCGAACACGGCGGTGAGCAGTCCCGCGGTCAGCGTGAGCACGCCTGCGACGTGCGCGAGCTTCTTCATCCCGTTACCCCCCAAGGCATCCGCGCTCGAGCCTAGCGGCGGGGACAGGCGTGCCGGACCGGCGTTCGGGTCCTTCCGGTGGGCCGAACGGCTAGGCGCGGTCCCACGCGCCCGCGGTGCTGGGGCTGGTCAACCACTCCACGTTGAGCGGGTGGGCCGCGCCGCGGGCGTCGCGGAGCCGGGCGCACAGGCTTTCCTGGCGGGACGCCAGTTCCCGCACCACCTCCACCGGGGACGCGTCCGCGTCCGGTCCGGTGGCGTTGCGGTACCAGTTGCCGAGCACCTCGAGGGTGAAGTCGACGACCATCAGGCCGCCCAAGCCGAGCACCACGTCACCTGTCGCCTGGAACACCCCGGAGTGCAGCGCGAGGTTGCGGGCGCTGTAGAGGGCGTCGAGCAGCGAGCGCATGCGTTCCTGCGTCACGACCAGCCAGCGGGCGCAGCCGCCCGCGGACGCCAGCCTGCCCTGCCAGTCGGTGACCTGGCGGGCGGCGAGCGGGGCTACGTGGGGGAGCAGGTCGCGCACGGCGGCCCTGGCGTCCAGCAGGTCTGGCACATCGCCGTCGCGCGCGGGCAGCAGGACGTCCACCCAGCGGTTCACGTCCAGGAGGTACTTGTGGTCGTCGAGGGTGGCGTACCGGGCGACCACGGCGAGCGGTTCGTGCAGGGTGGCGGACAGGTCCGCGTGCCGGTGCTGGGCCTCGTCGTGGCGGGCCTCGGCGGCGGCAAGCGCGGTGCGCAGCCGGGTGTGCTCGGGGTGGTCGGGGGCGCAGCGGTCGACGGCCTTGCGCAGGCTCACGACGCGGCGGTGCGTGGTGCCGACCCGGCTGCGGGCGTGCTTGTCCGCAGCCGTCGCCGACTGGTGCAGCAGTTGGTGGGTCTCGACGACCTGCTGGCGCAGCGCTTGCAGCGCGAGGACTCCGGCGAGCTGCGACGCCTTCTCGTTGACACCGCAGGCTTCCAGCGCGGCCCACGACAGCGCGGCGGCCGTGAGCGGGGAGTCGGTGGTGCGGGCGAGGTGGGCCATGCGCAGGCCTTCGCGGAGTCCACGGGGCCAGCGCTGCACCAGCGGGTACGCGCGGTGGACGGTGGAGCGGCGCGGCGTCAGCTCGTCGCTGCGCACGGTGCCCGCGCGGGTCACGAGCATCCGCGGGTCGAGCGAGATCGTCAGCAGCCGGTGGCCCGCCACGTACTGGTCGAGCAGCTCGGTGACGCGGCGGCGGGCCAGGCGGGCGGCGCTGGCCTTGTCCACGGCCTCCACGTCCACGGCCACCACGCACGTCGTCGACGACGTCGGCACGGTGGTGAGGAACTGGCGGAGGCGGTCGCGGGCGGGACCCCAGCCGAGCTTCTCCGGCTTGCCGGTCGCCCACTGGCGGGCGGTCGGGTCGAGCGCCGCCAGACCGGACAGCTCGCCCGCCCCGTGCACGACGCAGGCCACGTGGTGGCGCACGCGGTCCGGGTTCAGGGTCTGCCAGATCGCGGCCGGGTCGGCGCCGTGCTTGGCCAGGGTGTGGGTCAGCTCCTGCTGGAGGGTGTCCGGGTCGCGGTCGGTCGCGGCGACCAGGCAGGCCACCTCGTCGCTGATCTGGTCCAGCCGCGCCCACCGGGCGGGCGAGGTCGCCTCCGCGTGCCACGAGTCGAGGAACAGCGTCCACAGCAGCTTCGGCAGCTCGGCGATGAGGGTCTCCAGCCGCGCGGCGAACGCGGCGGCCTCGATCCGGCCCTGCTTCTCGTCCTGGTGGTAGCCGACCGAGTCCACGATCTCCGCCAGCGCGTGGGTGAAGTGCACCAACGGCTGGTGCGCGGTGGCCGAGGCGGCGCGGGTGACGGCGGCGGCCGCGTTGAGGCACAACGCCTTGAGCAGCCTGCCCTTCGGCTGGCCGAGGACGCTGTAGCTGAGCAGCGCGGCGTGCGTGCGGGGCAGTTCGGCGGCCAGCCCGGCCACGGTGGCGGCGTGCTGGCTGAGGAGGGTGGCGGGCTCGATCGAGCGGATCACCCGTTGCAGCAGGTAGGTCTGCTCGCGCAGCGCGCCCGCCGCGCGGAGCTGGCCCAGCAGTTCCGGGTCGAATCCGCTGAACGTCACGCACGCAGCGTAGTCGTACGGCTGTCGGCCCGTGAGCACCTCCGAAGGCGGAGTCCGGAAGCGCGGGGGGATGGTCGGAGGTCTCAGCGGTGGGCTGGTCCGGCAGGCGGAGCGGTCGTAGCCCGGATGACCAACGAGGTCGGCAGTTCCCGGAGCGCGGGACCCGGCGCTCCGTCGGTGTGGTCGAGCCGGTCGAGCAGGAGTTCGACGGCCGCGCGGCCCGCGGCCTCGGCGGGCATCGCGACCGTCGTGAGGGGACGGCCGCACATCGCCGCGTAGAGGATGTCGTCGAAACCGGTGACGCTGATCCGCTCCGGCACGCTGACGGCGAGTTCCGCGAGTCTGCTCAGGACTCCCAGCGCCATCAGGTCGTTGTAGGCGATGATCGCCGTCACCCCGGCCGCGAGCGCGGCGTCGACGCCTTGCGCGCCACCGGCGAACGTCGGGTCGAAGGGCCCCAGCTCGTGCAGGGAGACGTCGGTGCGCCGCGCGGCCTCCCGCAGGCCGGTCCGGCGGAACTGGTTGGACCAGGCCCGCACCGGGCCGTTGAGGTACGCGCAGTGCCGGTGCCCCAGCGCCGCGAGGTGCTCCACGACGGCCGCCATGCCGGAAGCGCTGTCCATCAGCACCGACGGCACTCCGGGCAGCGCGCGGTTGACCAGCACGACCGTGGTGAGGGTCGCGAGTTCGGCGAGGGTCTCGTCGTCCAGCGCCGACGCGCACACGACCACGCCGTCGACCTGGCGGGCCATGGTGCGGATCAGCTCCTCTTCCAGCACGGGGTCCTGCCCGCTGTCGCAGAAGAACACCGACCCGCCCGCCTCGCGGGCCCTGGCCTGCACGCCGAGCAGCACGGCGGGGAAGAACGGGTTGCCCAGGTCCGGGACCACGATGCCCAGGTTCCCGGTGCGCCCGGTGATCAGGCTGCGGGCGGCGGGGTTCGGCTGGTAGCCCAGTCCCCGCACGACCTCCAGCACGCGTTCCCTGGTGTCGGCGCGGACCAGGTCCGGCGCGCTGATGGCGCGGGACACCGTGGACACGGACACCCTGGCCTGGCGTGCGACATCCCTGATGGTGACCGGCACGGCGGCTCCTCTCGTCGTGGCGGCCATGCAGGATGCCCACGGATCCGGCGGCCCGTCAAGATCGGGGCGTCAAGCCTGTGGTGCACACCAGGTTCGTAAAACTGGGAACGCCTCGGAGGTCTCCGGACCGGCCGGTATCCGGTGCCGAACACGGCGACGGGCCCCGAAGTCGCGCTCCGGGGCCCGTCGCAGGGGTGCGGTGTGGACGGTCAGATGGCGAGCCCGGTCAGCACGAGCACGCGCTGCTCGGTCAGGTCGTCCATCGTCGACCGCACGCCCTCGCGGCCCAGGCCGGACTCCTTCACGCCGCCGTAGGGCATCTGGTCGGCGCGGAAGCTCGGGACGTCGCCGACGATCACGCCGCCGACCGCGAGTTTCGCCGACGCCTGGAACGCGACCCGCACGTCGTGGGTGAACACGCCCGCCTGCAAGCCGAAGCGGGAGGCGTTGACCTTGTCGAAAGCGTCCTCGACGCTGTCCACGACCTGGAGGACCACGACCGGGCCGAACACCTCCTCGGCCACGACCTTCGCGTCCTCCGGCACGCCCGCCAGCACCGTCGGCGCGACGGTCGAACCGTCGCGGTCGCCTCCGGTCAGCAGGGTCGCGCCCGCCGTGACGGCCTCGGACACCCACTCCTGCACGCGTTCCGCGGCGGGCAGGTTGATCAGCGGGCCGACGTCCGTGCCGGGCAACGAGGGGTCGCCGGTGCCGAGCTTGCGCACGTGCGCCACCACGGCCGCCGCCACCTCGTCGTAGACCGCCCGGTGCACGTACACCCGCTGCACCGAGATGCACGACTGGCCCGCCTGGTACATGGCGAACGTGGCGATCCGCTGCGCGGCCCAGTCGATGTCCGTCCAATCAGGACAGACGATGGCGGCCGCGTTGCCGCCCAGTTCCAGCGTCACGTGCTTGCGCGGCACGCGGTCCAGGATGCCGAAGCCGACCGGGCCGGACCCGGTGAACGTGACCACGGGCAGCCGGGGGTCGGCGACCAGTTCGGCGGCGACCTCGTTCGGCACCGGCAGCACGGACCACGCGCCCGCGGGCAGGTCGGTCTCGGCGAGCAGCTCGCCCAGCAGCAGCGCCACCAGCGGGGTCGCGGGGGCGGGCTTGAGGATGATCGGCGCGCCGACCGCGATGGCCGGGGCGACCTTGTGCGCCACCAGGTTCAGCGGGAAGTTGAACGGCGCGATGCCCAGCACCGGCCCGCGCGGCACCCGCCGCACCAGCGCCATCCGGCCGTTCGCGGTCGGGTCGGTGTCGAGCCGCTGGAGGTCGCCGGAGAACCGGCGCGCCTCCTCGGCCGCCCAGCGGAACGTGGAGGCGGCCCTGGTCACCTCGACGCGCGCCCACTTGACCGGCTTGCCCGCCTCGGCGGTGATCAGCGCGGCGATCTCGTCGGCCCGTTCGACCAGCCTGCGGGACACGTGGTCGAGCGCGGCGGCGCGGGCGTGCGCGGGCAGCACGGCCAGGTCCGGCGCGACCGCCTCGGAGGCGGCCACCGCTCGCTCCACGTCGGCGGCGGTCGCCTGCGAGGTCGTGCCGACCAGCGCGCCGTCGTAGGGGCTGCGCACGGCCAACTCGGTGTCGCTCGTCGTCGCGGAGCCCGCGACCCAGTACGGCGTCGTCACTTCGTCACTCCCAGGATCGCCTGCTCGAGGATGTCCAGGCCTTCGGCCAGCAGGTCGTCCGGGATGACCAGCGGGGGCAGGAGGCGGATCACGTTGCCGTAGGTGCCGCAGGTCAGCACGACCACACCGGCGGCGTGGCAGGCCTTCGCGACCCGGCCCGCGACGTCCGGCGTGGGCTCGGTGAACTCGACCGCGAGCATCGCGCCGCGACCGCGGACGTCGCCGATCAGATCGGTCTTCTCGGCCAACGCCCGCAACCGCGGCAGCACCGTGTTCTCGATGGCGCGCGCCGCGCCGGACAGGTCCTTCTCGCGCATGGTGCGGAGCGCGCCGAGCGCGGCGGCGCAGGCGACGGGGTTGCCGCCGTACGTGCCGCCGAGACCGCCGACGTGCACGGCGTCCATCAGCTCCGCGCGCCCGGTCACGGCCGCCAGCGGCAGACCGCCCGCGATGCCCTTCGCGGTGGTGACCAGGTCCGGCACCAGGCCCTCGTGGTCGCTGGCGAACCAGGAACCCGTGCGGCAGAAGCCGGTCTGGATCTCGTCGGCCACCAGCAGCGCGCCCTTCTCGGCGCACCACGCGGAGAGCGCGCCGAGGAAGCCGTCGGCGGGCACGACGAACCCGCCCTCGCCCTGGATCGGCTCGATGAGCACGCACGCCACGTTGTCCGCGCCGACCTGCTTCTCGACCAGGTCGATCGCGCGGGCCGCGGCCTCGGGGCCGGTGAGGCCGCCGTCGCGGTAGGGGTAGGACATCGGCACCCGGTAGACCTCGGGCGCGAACGGGCCGAAACCCTGCTTGTACGGCATGTTCTTCGACGTCAACGCCATCGTCAGGTTCGTCCGGCCGTGGTAGGCGTGGTCGAACACGACGACGGCCGTGCGGCCGGTGGCGTGCCGGGCGATCTTGACGGCGTTCTCCACGGCCTCCGCGCCGGAGTTGAACAGCGCCGTCTTCTTCGCGTGGTCGCCCGGCGCCAGCTCGTTGAGCTGCTCGCACACCTCGACGTAGCCCTCGTACGGCGTGATCATGAAGCAGGTGTGGCTGAACCGGTCGATCTGCTCGTGCACGGCCTCCGCGACGGCGGGCGCGGGGTTGCCCACGCTCGTCACGGCGATGCCCGAGCCGAGGTCGATCAGCCGGTTGCCGTCGACGTCGACCAGCAGGCCGTCCTCGGCGGACTCGATGTAGAGGGGGAGGGTCGACCCGACCCCGGAGGCCACCGCGCCGCTGCGGCGCGCGGCCAGTTCCAGGGACCGGGGACCGGGCAGTTCGGTGCGCAGTCGCGTCATGGCTCCAGCATGGTGGCGCGGCCGCCGCTCCGCAGTGTCGGATCTGGCCAGTTCCCCGTGCGCTGCTGTACAAACTGGAGTGTGCCGCCGACGTTGTCGTCCCTGGTCGACGAGCTGGGCCTGCCGGTGCTCGCGGGCGCGGGCGCGCTGGACCGCGCCGTCTCCTGGGTGCACGGCACCGAACTGGTCGATCCCACGCCGTTCCTGGAGGGCGGCGAACTGCTGCTGACCACGGGGTTGGCCGTGCGGCGGGGTTTTCGCGCCTACGTCGACCGGCTGGCCGCCGTCGGCGTGGTGGGGCTGGGGTTCGGCACCGGGCTGAGCCACGCGGTCGTGCCGCCGGGGCTGGTGGCCGCGGCCGAGCGCGCGGGCCTGCCGCTGCTGGAGGTGCCGCGCGCGACCCCCTTCATCGCGTTGAGCAAGGCCGTGTCCCGCGCGGTGGCGGCGGAGGAGTACGCGGCGCTGACCCGCGCGGGCGAGGCCCAGCGGGCGCTGACCCGTGCCGCGGTCGGCCGTGACGGCGTGGCGGCCGTGGTGCGCAGGCTCGGCCAGTGGGTCGACGCGCGGGTCGTGCTGCTGGACCCGGCGGGGGAGCCCGTCCACGCGTTCGGCGCGCGGCCGCTGCCCGACGTCGGGCCGGAACTGGCGCGGCTGCGGGCGTCCGGCGGGCTGGCCAGCTCGGCGTTCGAGACCGGTGGCGAGCACGTGGTCATGCAGGTGCTCGGCGGGCGCGGGCGGGGGTTCCTGGTGGTGGGCCGGGAACGGCCGTGGGACCCGGCCGACCGCGGCATCGTGACGACCGCCGCGTCGCTGCTCACGTTGGCGCTGGCCCAGTCCGACTCCGCGCGGCGGCGCTCCCGCACGGCCGAGTTCCACCTCTTGTTGGCGGGCCAGGGTGACCTCGTGCCGGACCTGCCCGCCGAACCGCTGGTCGTGGCGGTGCTGGACGGCGTGCCGGTGCAGGACGTGCCGGGGTTCGCCGCGGAGGTGGACGGTCACGTGGTCGTGGTGGCGGCGGACGCGCCCGCCGTGCCGGGGGCGTTGGTCGGGGTTTCCCTGCCCGTGGGAATTCCCGGCGTGGCGGAGGGGTACCGGCAGGCGCTCGACGCGCTCGCGGCGGCCCGGCCGTCGACGCCGGTGGTCCGGTTCGCGGACCTGGCCGGTGTCGGGCTGATGGCCCTGCTGCCGGAGGGCGCGGGGAAGGCGTTCGCGGATTCGCTGCTGCAACCGCTTTCCGCCGAACTGCGCGAGTCGGTGCGCGTGTGGCTCGCCCACCACGGCCAGTGGGACCCCGCCGCGGCCCGGTTGGGAGTGCACCGGCACACGCTCCGCAACCGGGTTCGGAGGGCGGAATCCCTGCTCGGGAGGTCTTTCGACGCGCCTGGCGTGCGCGCTGAGTTGTGGCTCGCCCTCGGGGAGTAACGCACGGGGCGCGGCAGGCGACTACCTTGCAGATGCACGTGCATTTGCGCGAACCGCTGGCGCTGGGCGGGTCGAGCGACGAAGATCATGGATTCGACCCCACACGGGCAACTTCGCTCCGTGGCGGGTAGGTTGCTCGTGTGTGACGGGCAAAGCGGGAGGGCCGGCGGGGGATGACCAGCCGCAGTGAGGAGACCGCCGTCTGGGACGGCGATCTGAGTGGCAAAGTCGTCGGTGGCCGCTATGAACTGGGCGGTCTACTGGGCACCGGCGGCATGGCCGAGGTGTACCGCGCCAAGGACACCCGTCTCGACCGGTCGGTCGCCATCAAGCTCTTCCTCAGCGGCGCCACGCCGGAGGACCAGATCCGCCTCGACCGCGAGGCGCAGATGCTCGCCGCGCTGCACACACCCGGCGTCGTCACCGTCTTCGACACCGGATCGCACCGCGGCCGTCCGTACTACGTGATGCAGGTCGTCGACGGCGGCACGCTGCGCCAGCGGATGCGCCAGCCGCTCCCGCCGTCGCTGGTCGCGCGGATCGGCGCGCAGGTCGCGGACACGCTGGACTTCGTGCACGCGTGGGGCATCGTGCACCGCGACATCAAGCCGTCGAACATCCTGCTGGACGACACCGGCAGGCAGGCGTACCTCGCGGACTTCGGGCTGGCGCTGCAGGCGCACGCCACCCGCGTGACCCGGTCCGGGCTGCTCGTCGGCACCGCCGGGTACCTCGCCCCGGAGCAGTTGCGCGGCCGGGAGGTCGCGCCGCCCACGGACATCTACGCGCTCGGCCTCGTGCTGCTGGAGTGCCTCACCGGGCAGCCGGAGTACCCCGGCGGCGACACGGAGGCGGCGCTGGCGCGGCTGTCCCGGCCCGCGCGCGTCCCCGCGGGGCTGCCGGAGCCGTGGACCGAGATCCTCGTCTCGATGACCCACTCCGACCCGAGCCGCCGACCGCGCGCCGCCGAGTGCGCGGACCTGCTGCGGGAAGCCCAGACGGCGAGCGTCGGCGTGCCGCCGCTGACGGACATCAAGGCCGCGTTCGACGACGAGCCGACCCGCACGACGCCGGTGACCAAGCGCGCGCCCGCGAGGATCGGCGTGGTGCTGGCCGGAGCGGTCGCGGCGGCGTTGATCGCCGTCGTGGTGGCGTTCGCGACGACCAAGGGCCCCGCCGACCGCGTGGGCGAGCAGCCCGGCTCCGGCGGTTCCGGGGGCGGCGACCGGTCGGCCGTCGAGACGGTCACGGTGGTCCGGCCGCCGCCGGGGTCGCGCCGCCAGCCGCCACCCGGCTGCCCGCCGCTGCCGGAGGGCGTGGAACCGCCCCCGCCGATGGCGAACGGCAGCCCGCCGCCGTGCCCGAAACCCCTGAGCGGCTACCCGTCGACACCGCCGCCCTCGTCGTCGTCGCAGTCCTGAGTGGACGGTGTCAGACCTCGCGGAGGGCGGGCAGCAGTTCGCCCTTGGCGAAGTCCAGGAAGTCCGCTTGGTGCTCGCCGCCGATCTGCACCAGCGCGAGGTCGGTGAAACCGGCGTCCCGGAACTCCTCGACCGCCTTGGCGATCGGCTCCACGTCCGGACCGCACGGGATGTTCTCGGCCACGTCGTCCGGCGTCACGTACTGGCTGGCGGCCGCGAACCCGGCGGTGCCGGGGATCTCCGCGTTCACCTTCCAGCCGCCCGCGAACCAGCGGAACTGCTCGTGCGCCCGCTGTTTCGCCTCCTCGCGGTCGACGCCCCAGCTGATCGGCAGCTGCCCGACCTTCCGCGCCGTGCCGCCCTGGAACACGTCCCACGCGCGGCACAGCTCGGCGTCCGGCTCCACCGCGACCATCGTGTCGGCCACCGGCGCGAACAGCTGCACCGACTGCTTGCCCGACACCGCGACCGCCAACGGCACGCGCTGTTCCGGCAGGTCCCACAGCTTCGCCGAGTCGACCCGGAAGTGCTTGCCCACGTAGTCGACGTACCCGCCGTCGAACAGCTGGGAGATGATCTCGATCGCCTCGCCCAGCATCTCGTGCCGGACGTTCACCGGCGGCCAGCCGCGCCCGATGACGTGCTCGTTGAGGTTCTCGCCCGACCCGAGGCCGAGGGTGAACCGCCCGCCGCTCAACTCCTGCACGGTCGCGGCCTTCTGCGCCACGATCGCCGGGTGGTACCGCATGGTCGGGCACGTCACGTACGTCATCAGGTCGACCCGCTCGGTGACCGCGGTGACCGCGCCGAGCACGCTCCACGCGTACGGCGCGTGCCCCTGCTCGTCCAGCCAGGGGAAGTAGTGGTCGCTCATGACCTCGAAGTCGAACCCGGCGCGCTCCGCGCTCGCGGCGTGCTCGACGAGGGCCCTAGGGCCCGCCTGCTCCGTCATCAACGTGTAGCCGATGCGCATCGGGGGCCTCCTAGACGGTGACGAGGGGAAGGTCGGACAGGTCCGCGCGCAGGTCGTCCAACTCCCGGTAGACGAAAGTGGCGCCGTGCTCCAGCAGTTCGGCCTCGCCGAACCCGCCGGTCCGGACGGCGACGACCGGCAACCCGATCCGCCGCGCGGCGTCGCAGTCCCACACCGAGTCCCCGACCACGACCGCGCGCTCGGCGTCGGTCTTCGCCAGGGCGATCTGGAGCAGGTCCGGCGCGGGCTTGCTGTCCTCGGCGTCCTCGGCCGTGGTGAACCCGGCGATCACGTCGCGGACGTCCAGCAGGTCCAGGTAGTGCTCGACGTGCTCGCGCTTGCCGGAACTGGCCAGCACCACCGCGTACCCGTGCTCGGTGGCCGCGGCCGTGACGAACCGGTGCGCCCCTTCGAGCGGCCGCACCTCGTCGAGCACCTTCTCGAACCCCAGCTCCCACGCCTTCCGCACGGCATCACCGTGCCGAGCCTCGGCGTGCTCCCCAGCAACCACCTCGACCAGCCGGTCCCCGCCCATCCCGATCGCCCGGTGCACCCGCCACGCCGGCACGACGAGCCCGACGGAGTCGAACGCGCGCACCCAGGTGACGGCGTGCAGGTAGTTGGTGTCCACCAGCGTCCCGTCCACGTCCAGCAGCAGCGTGTTCGTCATGGCGGTTCGGTTCCCCAGCTTCGCGCCGGTCGAAACGTCGCTTGACCTTCACCCCCGGTGAAGGCGCACAGTCGGGTGATGGAGCAGACCTTCGTGACGATCGGCGAGTTCGCCCGTCTGACCCGCCTGTCTCCCAAGGCCCTGCGCTTGTACGCCGACCTGGGTCTGCTGGTCCCGGCCCACGTCGACCCGACCACCGGCTACCGCCGCTACGCCCTCGCCCAACTGGACCAGGCACACCTCGTCGCCACCCTGCGCCGCGTCGGCCTGCCCTTGTCCCGCGTGAAGACCGTCCTGTCCCTGGACCCCGTCGACGCCGCCACCGAGATCCGCGCCTACTGGGCCGAGGCGGAGTCGACCCACACCGCCCGCCGCACGCTGATCACCCACCTGCTCGGAGAGGCCCGGACCATGCCGGAGATCATCGTCCACGACATCCCTGCTCGAACCCTGCTGGGCATGATCCGCCGGGTCCACGAGGAAGACCTGGTCCCCACCGGACGCGAACTGTTCATCCACCGCCTGAGGCGCGGCGGCGTCCCACGCCTGGAGGGCGTAGCGGGCGCCCCGTTCACGATCTACCACGGCGAGGTGAGCACCGACAGCGACGGCCCGGTCGAGTGGTGCTGGCCCATCCCCGACACCGAGGCCCCAGACCTGACAACCCGTTTCCCCGACCTGGCACTCCGCACGGAACCGGCCCACCAGGAGGCGTTCGTCCACTTGGACCCGGCAGGCGACAGCGGCCCCCACACCGAACTCGCCTTGTACGCGTTGGCGAGTTGGGCCACGACCCACCACAGGGAACCCACAGGCGCACTCCGCCTGGTACTGGTCCCCAAACCCGTGAGCACCGGCACCGGCCCCGACGCCCACTTCGCCGTGCCGCTGCGGTGAGGGACCACTGTGCCGAACCGGCCGACCGCGTTCGGGCACGCCGGTTTCGGGTGAACGGTCCGTTCACCCCGCTGCTGCTCGGATCAGGATCGGCCTCGGCAACCGGTGAACGGACCGTTCCTGGGCATTTCGGCATCACCAGGCCGAGTTGAGCGGCAGTGGGCTGCTGTCGCTCGCGGCCGACGCGTGTGAACGGTCCGTTCGGCCGGTGTTGCCGGTCGATCAAGCCGACCTGGATGTTGCCCGGAGCGGACCGACAGCCATCCCGGTGAACGGTCCGTTCAACCGAAACCAGACGAGGGGTCGCCAGCGGTCTGCTCCCGTCGGAAGCGGGAGCAGACCGGGGAGTTAGACGTAGATCGCCAGCGTGAGCGTCCCCAGCCACAGCACCCCGAGCACTTGGAGGACGTGGTCGGTGCGGGCCAGGTCGTCCGGGGCGCCTGCTTTGCCGCTGTCCACGTCCACGGCGTAGCGCAGCACCGCGATGACGAACGGGACCATGGACAGGGCGCCCCAGTGGTTTTGGGTGCGTTGGCTGATTTCGAACGCCCACAGGCCGTACGTCATGTTCATCACCGCCGCCGACGTCGCCCAGACGAAGCGGAGGTATGTTTCCGAGTACTTCGTCAGCGAGTGGCGGATGGCCGCGCCGGTCGTCTGATAGAGCTTGATCTCCGCGTACCGCTTGCCCGCCACGATGAACAGCGAGCCGAACGCCGTGACGAGCAGGAACCACTGCGACGGCACGATGGACGCCGCCACGCCTCCCGCGATGCACCGCAGCAGGAAGCCGGACGCGACGACGCACAGTTCCAGCACCGGCTGGTGCTTCAGGCCGAAGCAGTAGCCGAGTTGCACGACCAGGTACACGGCCATGATCACGACCAGCGTCCAGTTCGCCGCCGCC
Organism: Umezawaea sp. NPDC059074; assembly: GCF_042738955.1. Taxonomy (NCBI): domain Bacteria; kingdom Bacillati; phylum Actinomycetota; class Actinomycetes; order Pseudonocardiales; family Pseudonocardiaceae; genus Umezawaea; species Umezawaea sp. NPDC059074. The sequence continues at coordinate 40,168 of NZ_JBHYHC010000005.1, read as the reverse complement.
GCGACGGCCAGCGAACCGAGCATCAACGCCACCGCCGCCCCGTACGCCAACGGGACCGGCACGGCCCCGGCGGCGATCGGGCGGAAGCGCTTCTTCGGGTGTTCGCGGTCGGCCAGCACGTCCTTGGCGTCGTTCACCAGGTAGATGGACGACGCGGCGAGGCAGAACGCGGCGAACGCCAGCGCCGCTGAGCGCAGCACGTCCGCGTCGAAGATCCGCGTCGACGTGAACGGGGCGGCCAGCACCAGGATGTTCTTGGTCCACTGGTGCGGCCGGGCGGTTTTCACGAGGCCCGCGAACGTGCGCCACGGCGCGGGACGGACTGCGGCGGGGACGGCCACGGTCATCGCTCCTCCGGTTCGGGTCGACGGGCTGTGTAGTGGCGCACGCCCCGTGCGACGAGCGCGCCGAGCAGGGAGCCCGCGATGACGTCGCTCGGGTAGTGCACGCCCAGCACGAGCCTGCTGAGCACCATCGGCGGCACCAGCAGGGGCGTGAGGGGCTGCCTGGTGAGCGCGCCGTAGAGGATCGCGGCGGTCGTGGTGGACGTGGCGTGCGAGGAGGGGAAGCTGAGCTTGCTTGGCGTGCCCGCGAGCACCTGGACGTCCGGGTGGTCGGGTCGCTTGCGCCGCACCACGCGCTTCACCGCGATGGACGCCGCGTGCGCCGCGACGACCGACCCGGCGGCGATCGTCCACTCGCGACGGTGGTCGCGGTCGACGACCGCGCCGACGAGGCCGAGCGCGAACCACCCGCCGCTGTGCTCGCCGAACAGCGACAGCGCTTTCGCCGCGCGCACCACGGGTGGCGACGCGAGCGCCGACTGCACCGCGCTCAACGCGACGGCTTCCCGCGCGCTCACCGAGCCGGTCATGACATGGCCTCCCAGCCGAACAGGGTCTTGCGCTGGTGGGTGGTGGTGTACTGGCCCGCGGGGTAGCGGGCCTGCGTCTGGTAGACCTGCGTGGGGAACGCGCCGGGGAAGTGGTGCATCCGGGCGGTCAGCGCGGTGATCGACTGCGACACCAGGACGTCGCCGAAGAGGCCGCCGCGGACCGGCTGCCACGTCGCGTCGGAGATGCCCGCGGTGGCCGTGTCGCCCCACTGCACGGCGTAGGAGACCGGCTCGATGATCCCGTCGCGCAGCTCCGGCTGGCGCAGGCACGGGAACAGGAACGCGAACTGCCACGCCACCGCGACGGCGGCGTCACGGGGCACGTAGTCCTTCAACGGCACCGCGCGCTGCGTCGACGGCGCGGTGACCGCGAGCCAGCCGCCCCAGTCCATCGACCCGTCGACCGCCACGAGCCGCACGGTCTCCGCGCCGGAAGGTGCTTGCGGCAGAACGAGGTTGCGCCACACGACGCTGTCCTGCGCGTCGGTCAACGGCGTGCTCGACAGGACTTTCCCCGCCGTGGTCCCGTAGTCGACCGTCAGGGTGTTGCCGTGGCCGAGCATCCCGGCGACCAGCACGGCCGTGGCGTCCGGTCCGCCGTTCAGCACGAACCACGGCGTGGTCATCGTGCCGACGGTCTGCTCCGGGAACGCCTGGCCGGGCCGCTGGACGAGGCTGCCCCACGTCGTCGCGCTCGCAGCCCCGGCGGGCGGGGGAGCGGAGGCGAACCAGCCGCGGCCCTCGGCGAACGCGTCCGAGGCGACCGGCGGCTGACCGGCCAACGCCGCGAGCGGTTGCGCGCCGCGCACGTCGAGGACGTCGATCTCCTGCGCCGCGCCGCAGTCCGCGGCCAGCGGGTCGCGGACGTTGGCCGCCCACGGCGACCACGTGCCGAGCGTTTGTGCGGTGGCGTAGGTGAACCCGCCGAGCAGGTAGGAGATGTTCGCCAGGAAGAACAGCACGACCACGACGGGGATCGCGACGACGACCGACAGCTTCCGCCAGTGCGGCAGCTTGCGCGCGACCAGGAACGCCACCACCACGATCGCGATGACACCCCAGTACGGCTTGTCGAACCGGATCACCGAGACACCCGGCGACACGTTGGGGTTCGGGATGCCCAGCAGCCACGAGTACGGCCACTTGTTGGCCCCGTGGAACGCCAGCGCCATCATCGCCGACACGCTCACCACCGCGCCCGCCACGATCGGCACGGACATCTTGCGGTCGCGGGTCAACTCCCGCACCAGCGGCACGGAACCCACCAGCACCAGGGCCAGGAACGCCGAGCCGATGCCGGAGAAGCTGCCGAAGTGGTGCGTCCACTTGCTGGGGGTGAACCACAGCAGCAGGAACGCGAACAGCGTCGACCACCCCGCCAGGGAAAGCCGTGGTGGCACGGGAACCCGCCGCGCGCGGGCCGCGGTGACCAGCACCACGAACCACACCAGTGCGACCAGGCACAGCAGCACGGGCGCGCGCTTGGCGTAGTTCGCCATCGGGTCGCTCGCGTTGAGCAGGAACGTGTACCGCGCGATCTCGCTGTACCAGCTGTCCTGACCGGCGATCCGGATGAAGATGTCCTGCGCGTGCACGAAGTCCCGCAGGGTGCCGTCGGAGAACGCGAACACCATCGCCACCGCGCCGGGCGACAGCACGCCGAGCGTGCGCGCCAGCACCGTCTTCCAGTCGGCGTCACCCTTGCGCAGCAACGGGATCAGGAACGGCAGCCCGGCGATCAACGGCGCCAGCACGGTGAACCCCGTGGGATGGGCGAAGAACCCGACACCCGCCACGCCGACCGCGACGGCGATCGGCGTCAACCGCCGCGACTCCACGGCTTTCGCCACGGCCAGCAGGGTGACCGCGCCGCACATCGTCACGACGCCCTCGGGCCGCACGCCCATGTCCAGCGGCAGCCACCACACCAGGAACGCCGACGCGAGCACGACCCGCGCGCCGCGGTCGACCCACGGGCTCCGCTGCGACCACGCGGCCGGGATCACCTTGGCCTGCGCGACGAACCAGCGGACCGCGAACCACGTCACCAGGCCGAACAGCAGCGCCGGGATCCGCAGCACCACGGGCGCGATGCCGAACAGCGCCTGCCACTTGGCGAGGAAGTAGTAGAACCAGGCGAACGGCGTGAAGCCCTGGTTGAGCAGCTGGTAGTAGTTGCCGACGTACCCGGTGACCGGCACGTTCTGCGCCATGGCGCTGTAGTAGCCGTCGTCGTCGGACATCGGCGCGAGGAACACCCACAGCACCATCACCGCGGGCACCACGATGTCGACGAGCCGAGGCCGGAACCTGGTGCGCGGCACCGACACCCGCACGTCCATCCGCACCAGCCCGACGACGGCCGTGAGCGCGGCCAGCGCCAGCAGCACCATCAGCACGACCTTCGCCGTGGACGGGCTGGTGGTGAACTGGTCGTCCACCCGCACCCGCACCGACAGGTCGTCGGCGGTCCCACCGCTGATCGCGGTGATCGTCGTGGCCAGCGAGTGGATGTCCGGCAGGGCCCCGCCGTGGCTGACCTCGGTGCCGTCGCGCAGCACCGCGAGCCCGTTCTGGTCGCCGCGCACCTGGTAGGAGCAGTCACCGGCGGGCAGGGCCGTGTCGAGGAGGGTGGTGCCGGTCGCCTGGATCAGCAGCCGCTCGCCCTCCTTGCGGATGGCCAGCCCCCGCTCGCCCACCACGGGGACGCCCGGATCGATGGTGGACAGGACCACCCCGGAGTCACCGGCCGCGCGGGCCGCCGCGCAGCTGAACCGCACGTCCAGCCCCAACGGCTTGTAGGCCCCCAGCGCGAGGCTGGTGGACCGCGGCGCCGAGGCGTCCGTCGGCCAGCTCACGGTGGGGTCGTTCACGGTCACCGGCGCCAGCGGGAGCAGCCCCGCGAACAGCACGGTGAGCACGCCCGCGACCAGGACGATCGCCCGGAGAGCCACCCCGTCCCGACGCCGCGGGGGAGTGGACTCGATCTCGGGCGCAGGGGTAATCGTTGTCGTCACTCGTGGTGGTCCTCAGTAGGCCGGATAGTCATCGACGAGGCGTGAAGCTAGTGGTGCTCAATTACGTGGGGAACGCCGTTACCGGCCGCGCTGCAACGATTGCGTTAACCGCGTGAGGACCGTGTTACGGACCCGGAACGGGGTCGTCCGCGCCTTCCCCTGCCCGTTATGGTTCCGCCATCCCCCTGTCCGCGTGCTGCGAGGTGAACTGTCCTGAGCGCTCCTACCAGCGGCGGAACGAGATCCATCGGTCTCGTCGGGGTCTGCGTCGTGGTCTCCGGGCTGCTGGTGAACGCCTACCTCGCCGTGGTCGCGCGAAATCTGACACCGGCCGAGTACGGGTATTTCGGCGCTTTCTGGTCCCTTTCGCTGCTGGTCGGATTCGGCGCCTTTTTGCCGGTCGAACAGGAATTGGCCAGGTTGTCGCCGGTAGCGGCGATGGGAGCCGCCACCCGCGTCGCGCTGGGCCTCGCGGTCGTCGAACTGCTGTTCGTGGCGGCCGCCTCCCCGGTCCTGCTGGACGCGCTCGGCGGCAGGCCGTGGGCGGTCGTGGCCGTCGGCGCGCTGTGCCTGGTGTCGGCCGGGCAGTTCCTCGTCCGGGGCGCGCTCATCGGCGGCGGACGGCTCGCGTGGCACGGCGGCCTGCTCGTGGTCGACACGGCGCTGCGGGTGCTGTTCGCGCTCGGACTCGGCTTCGCCGTCGTGACGGACAGCGCCGGGTTCGCGTGGACGCTGGTCGCCGCCATCGCCCTCGCGCACCTGCCGGTCCTGTTCCTGCTGCCCCGCACGGGAAGTGGCGGCGTGACCACGGCGGAGTTCCTGCGCTCGGCGCTGCCCCTGCTGCTCGGCTCGGTGTGCGCCCAACTCCTCCTCAACGGCCTCCCGGTCGTCGTCGCCGCGACGGCGACCGACTCCGCCGCCGCGGGCCGGTTCCTGGCGGCGTTCCTGCTGGTGCGCGTGCCGCTGTTCGTCGCGGTGCCGTTGCAGACCGCGCTGCTGCCGTCGTTGACCAAGCTGTCCCAGGACGGCGGCCTCGGCCGGGCGCTGGCCAGGCTCACGGCGGCGCTCGCCGCGTTCGGCCTGGTGGGAGCGGTGGCCGCCGGGCTGCTCGGGCCGTGGCTGGTGCGCCTGGTGTTCGGCGACTCCTACGTGCTCGCGGGCGGCGACCTGGTGCTGATGGCGATCGGCGTCACCGCGCACCTCGGGCTGATCGTCACCACCCAGGCGCTCGTCGCCTCCGCGCTGCACGCCAAGGTCGCGTGGGCGTGGCTGGCGGGCATCGCCGGTGCCGCCGCGACCTTCGCCGTCGTGCCGGATCTGCTGCTGCGCGCCGAACTCTCGTTCCTCGTCGGCTCCGGCCTCGGCTGGGCCGTCGGGATGTTCCTGCTGATCACCACCGGAGAGGACCGTCGTGCACGACGACCTGGTCATCGCGTTGACCTACTACGCGCCCTACGTGTCCGGGCTGACCAACTTCGCCAGGGACGTCGCTGAGGGGCTCGCCGCGCGCGGCAAGCGGGTGCGGGTGGTCACCACCAGGCACGACCCGGCGCTGCCCGCCGAGGAGGTCGTCAACGGCGTCCGGGTGACCCGCGCTCCCGTGCTCGCCAAGCTGGGCAAGGGCACCGTCAGCCCCGAGTTCACCCGCCTGGTCGTGGCCGCCTCCAAGACCGCCCACGTGCTCAACCTGCACCTGCCGATGCTGGAGGCCGGACTGGTCGCCAAGGCCGCCCGCTGCCCGGTCGTGCTGACCTACCACTGCGACGTCAGCCTCCCGCCGGGACTGGTGAACTCGGTGCAGGGCAAGGTGATCGACGCCTCCAGCAGGCTCGCCATGAAGCACGCCAGGATCGTCGCCGTCACCAGCGAGGACTACGCCGAGCGCAGTCGGCTGTGGACGTCCATCCGACCGCGGATGGCCGCCGTCCCGCCGCCGTGCCGACCGGTGCCGAAGGGCGAACCGTCCTTTCGGGACGGTGCCGGGCTCCACGTCGGCTTCCTCGGCCGGATCGTGGAGGAGAAGGGCGTCGAGTTCCTGGTGGACGGCTTCCGGGCGTTGGACGACCCGGACGCGCGGCTGCTCATCGGCGGCGAGTTCGGCAACGTCGCCGGTGGCAGCGTGATCGAACGCGTGCGGGCCAGGATCGACGGCGACCCGCGGATCAAGCTGCTCGGGTTCGTCCCGGACGAGAAGCTCGGCGACTTCTACGCCTCGCTGGACGTGTTCGCGCTGCCCTCGGTCAACGCGTTCGAGGCCTTCGGGATCGTCCAGGTCGTCGGGATGCTCGCGGGTGTGCCCGCGCTGGCCAGCGACCTGCCCGGCGTACGGATCCCGGTGCGCGAGACCGGCTTCGGCGCGCTGGTGCGCCCCGGCGTGGCCGCCGACATCACCGACCGCCTGCGCGAGCTGCGCGACACCCCGCCCGACCAGGCAGCGGGCGTCGCGGCCGCCGCCGAGCGCTACAGCGTCCCGGCCGTGCTGGACGCCTACGACGAGCTGTTCACCAAGGCCCGTCTCTGAGACCGTCGCCGGGGTCCACCGCTCGTCCCGGTGGGCCTCGGCGACACCCCACTACAGCGCGATCCAGTACCGCCGCAGGGGAGTCGCCTCCTCGAGGACACCGCCGTTGCGCTCGATCGTCCGCGCCGAGCCCGCGTTGTCGGTCTCGCACACGAGCAGCACCCGGTCCAGCCCGGCCGCCCGCGCCTCGTCGAGCATCAGCCCCAACGCCCACGTCACCAGCCCGGCCCCGCGCGCGGACGGCCGCACGCCGTAGCCGACGTGCCCCGCCCACTCGACGAAGTCGGCGGGCCCGTACCGCAGCGCGATCCCGCCGAGGACCCGGTCGCCCTCGACGATCCACCGGTAGACGCTGCCCGTGCGCTCCGCTTCGGCGGTCACCCGCGCCACCCAGGCCGCGAACCCGTCGGGCGTGACGACCTCGTCGTCCTCGCCCAGCCCGAAGCCGTCCTCGTGCAGGCCCGGCCCCCACTCCTCGTGCGATTCGAGCCAGGTCCCGTGCAGCAGCGGTGTGGGCGAGATCAGTTGGGGCACAACGGAATTCTACCGAAAACGGTCAGTCCTCGCCCCGGACGATGGTCGGTTCCTCGTCCCACCACTCGCGTGGCGGCACCAGGAACTCCTGCGTGTCGGTCTCGGCGTTCGACGTCAGCTCCATCGTGACTCCCGTGGGTTCTGGAGGTCTTCCGGACGGTACGTGCGGGTTCTATGCCCGATCTACAAGAGCGTCGGTGTGGTCGAGCGCGGCCAGTTCGCGGCGGAGCGCGCCGAGCAGCCAGCGCGAGCCGGAGATCCACGGCTGGTTGGTGTGCAGGCAGATGTGCACGCCGGTGCGGTACACCGACAGCGCCACGCCCAGCGCGTGCCCCGCCGCCACGGGGGCGACCGGGTACATCTCCTTGAGGTCCGCGCCGTCCAGCGTCAGCGGCAGCGCGGGCAGGTGGACGCTCGTCACCACGGCGTCGAACAGCAGGGGCGCGCAGCGGCCCGCCAGCGGCGTCGCCAGGCGGTGCAGGGCGGCCGGGATGCGGTCCGCCAGCAGCGGCAGCGCGCCGGGACCCCTGCCGGGGCCGACGGCCTTGTTGCGGTCCATGTCCGCGCGCACCACCCTCAGGCGTTCGCGCGCGTCCGGCTCGCCGACCGGCAGCTCGCACAGGAACCCGGAGATCTGGTTTCCGGTGCCGCCCCTCGGGTCGCGGGCCCGCCTGCTGACCGGGATCAACGCCCGCACGGTCGCGCCCTCACCCGCGCTGTCGTGGGCGACCAGCCACTGCCGCAGCGCGCCCGTGACGAGGGCGAGCAGCACGTCGTTGACCGTGCCGCCGTGCCGCTTGCGGGCCCGCTGCACCTCGTCCAGGCCCAGCCGGGCCATCACGACCTGGCGCGGCCGCCCGGACCGGGTCAGCACCGGCGAGCGGGCGCCGGGCGCGCGGGCGCTGCGCAGCACGGCGGAGGCGATGGTGGCGGTGCTCGCGAGGTCCTTGAGGCCGTCGACCACGCTCGTGGCCAGGCCGACCGGCTCGGGCTCGCCGTCGTGCTCGGGCGGCAGGTCGCGCCCGAGGTCGTCGAGCAGGCGCAGGCCGAGGCCGACGGCCTTCATGCCGTCGCACAGCGCGTGGTGCAGCTTCACGACGACCGCGAACCGCCCGCCCGCGAGCCCCGTCACGACGTGCAGCTCCCACGGCGGACGGCTCATGTCGAGCGGCTGGGACATCAGTGTCGACACCAGCTCGGCGAACCGGTCCTCGCCGCCGGGCCCGCGCAGGTGGTGCCCCGTCACGTGGTCCTCGACGGCGAAGCGCGGGTCGTCCACCCAGGACGCCCCGCCCAGCGGCAGCCACGACACCCTGGTGCGCTTGCGCAGCTTGGGGATCTCCTGCGCGCGTTCGCACAGCAGCGCGACGATCCGCGCCGGGTGCACGGGCCGGTGCGGCGCGAACGTCGCGACCGCGCCGAGGTGCATCGGGTTCTTGTCGTCCTCCAGGCAGAGGAAGGCGACGTCCAGCGGGCTCAGTTGTTCGGTGGTCATGTGTGGAGGGCCTCCGCCGACGGCGTCCGGAATGCCTCCAGACAACCAGTCCAGGATGACGGCGGCGAGGCCACCACGTGACATGAGCCCGTCAAGCAGGCCCGATCGGGTGATGTCTCAGCCGACGTGCACGCGGACGGCCGTCCCGTTCTCGTCCGTGTGGACGCGGACGAGGTCGCACAGGAGGTTCACCATCACCACGCCGTACCCGCCCCTGGCGTTCGGCCGGGGCCGGACGCGGCCGATCATCGGGTCGCGCAGCACCCCGCGGTCGCGCACCTCGCACACCACGGTCGACCCCTCGTGCCACACGAGCAGCTCGCCGCCGCCCGCCGCGTGCTCGATGCTGTTGGTCGTCAGCTCGTTCACCGCGAGCACGAGGTCGTCCACCTGGTCCTCGGAGAGACCGGCCACCTCGGCGTAGTCCGTCACGAGCCTGCGGGTCGCGGGGAGGCTGTGCAGGTCGAACCAGTACGCCTGCGCCGAGCGAGGCGGGGGAGGCAGGGGGAGGTTGAAGTCGGCGGCCGTGCGCGCCGGGTCGTCGTAGCGGGGGCTGGCCTTGCGCCCGTCCTCGTCCACGAGGATCGGGTGTGTGCGCTCGGCGTCCACCAGCACGTCCTGGGCCAGCATGGACGTGTCGTACGGACAGAGGATCATCGCGTCCCGGCCGTCGAACGCGGTGTTGATCAGCGCCTCGTGCTGCACGCACGCCGGGTACTCGGTCGGCGTGCGACCGGCCCAGATCGGCTCGCCGATGATCCGCACCCGCGCGGGGTGGGCGTTCGCGAACGGCGTCAGCACGCCGGGGATGATCCGGCCGGGGTTGCGGCCGCCGTCGGTCATGTCCAGGAACTCGACGTGCTCGGACTTCGCGCCCAGCTCGGTGCGGATCAGGTCGACGTTGCGCGGCGGAACGGCGACGAGGACGGGGTCGCCCGCGGCGAGCCCGTCGAGGACGAACGGCACGGTCCCGGCCAGGTACTGGCCGGGGTCCCGGTAGAACAGGGCTTCGTGGACGAAGTCGACCATCTGGACATCCTCCGGTGGCGGGTCACGCGGAGGAGTGCCCCCTCGTCACCGCCCCGAAACCAGGATGGGCTGAGACGCTCGTCATGCCCCCGCGTGGTCGCGCCGCAGGCAGACGCGGGCCTCCGGGTCCAGCCCGTGCGCGGTCTCGCGCGCGACGATCTCCACCAGCCCCGGCGTCAGTTCGGTGACCTGCCGGAATCCGAGGCGCTCGTAGTACGGGCCGTTCCACGGCACGTCCCGGAACGTGGTCAGCGTCAACCCGGCGTGCCCGCGCGCCCGTGACCAGGCGTCCACGTGGTCGATCAGCCGCCTGCCGACACCCCGCCTCGAGTGGTCCGGGTGCACGCTGACCTGCTCGACGTGCGCGCACCCGTCGACCTCGGCCGCGGCGATCCACGCCACCGGCTCGGGGTCGACCGCGACCCACACCTGCCCCAGTGCTCGCAGGTGCGCGAGCACGGCGAGGGACAGCGGGTCGTCGTCGGCGATCTCGGGCATGCCGATCTCGCGGAACAGCTCGCCGGAGGCGTCCTCGAGCCGTTGCAGCTCTTCCAGCTCGTCCGGCCGGGCGGTGCGGATCTCCACGGTGGCACCGTACGACGGGCGTCCACCGCTTTTACTTCGCCGCGGGGGCCCGTCGACCGAGCAGCGCGGCCGCCACGTCCTCGTGGTTGGGCAGCAGCCGGTCCAGGTCCGTCACGGCGATCACCTTCCGCACGTGCGGCGGGGTGCCCGCCAACCGCAGCCACCCGCCCGCCCGGTCGGCCCGCGCACGGGTCCGCACCAGCGCGCTCAGGGCTTGCGCCGAGCAGAACCGGACCTCGGCCATGTCCAGCACGATCCGCGACCGCCCCTCGGCGACCAGCCGGTCCAGCTTGTGCAGCAGCTTCTCCGCCGCGGCCTGGTCGATCTCGCCGCGGACGGACACCACCACGCGCCCCGAGCGGTCGGTCTCGACCGCGAGCGTCATCGTCTCCCGCGGCACGTCAGGCGACCCTGACGCGTCCACCCGAGCGGGCGCGGTGCTCGATCAGGCTCAGCAGCAGACCTTCCCTGGTGGACCACGGGCAGATCTCCACGACCTCGTGACCGGCGGTGGACATCAACGCCTCGGCGACGACCGCGCCCGCCAGCGACTGCCGCGCCCGGTGCGCGGAGATGCCGGGCAGCCGAGCGCGCTGCCGCGTCGACCGCGACGCCAGCTTCGGGATCCACGACCGCAGGTCGGCCAAAGTCAGTTGCCGCAGCACCGAGGGCCCTTCCCGCTGCGGCCGAGCCCCGGCGAGCCGCGCCAGCTGCTCGAACACCTTGGAACACCCGACCGCCCGCCCGTCGATCGTCGACGGCAGCACGGCCCCGATGCTGTCCACCAGGTGCGACCGCAGGTCGCGCAAACGACGAGGAGAAGCCGCGGCGTCGTCCAGCCACTCCCGCGTCAACGTCCGAGCCCCCAACGGGAACGACCGCGCGAACTCCGGCGTCTCGGACAGTCCCCCGGCGATCTCCACCGTCCCACCACCGACGTCCAGCACGACGAGCCGTCCGGCAGACCACCCGAACCACCGCCGCGCGGCCAGGTAGGACAGCCGGGCTTCCTCAGGCCCGGACAACACCCCGAGCCCGACCCCGGCCCGTGCGGCGACCTGCTCCATGACCTCGGCCCCGTTGGCGGCGTCCCGGATCACCGAGGTGGCGAACGGCACCAGCGTCTCCACCTCGGCCCGATCAGCGAGTCGACGGGCTTGCCGCACAGCGGCCACCAGCTCGTCCACACCGGCTTTGCTGATCCGCCCGCGCTCGTCCAACGCCCGATCCATCCGCAACCGCACCTTGTGCGACACCTCGGGGTGCAGAAGCGACCCCTGTGCCCGGTCCACGACAACGAGCTGAGCACTGAAACAGCCGACGTCGAGCACTCCGACCCGCTCGGGTCTACCGGGCATTCCAGCGCCTCCTGAAGTCACGTAGGGACATGGTTCATGCCCACTAGAGCACTCGATCAAACCCACAGTGTCCCAGGTGGGGCAAATGTCCCTGAGGCGGCCGTAGCCCACTGGTCCATTGGAGGGACACGGGAAAGGGCCATCCGTGACGATGCTCAGCGTTGGGAGAGTTGGTCTTCGGAGAGGGATGGAGAGGGAAAGTGGCCGGGTGCAACGGGTGTGGACCGTCCATTGGGGAATGGATCACGGTGGGGGGAGAGGTCCGGTGAGTGGGAAGCCGGGTCCGGTATGTGAACGGAGGAGGAGGGAAGGTATGGAGGGGGTTGGCGGGGTGTGGGTGAGGGTCGACGAGGTGTCGATTCGCGGAGGACGGGAGTGAGAATCTCCCGGTTCGCCGGCCGGAGGAGGGGGTGGTGTTCTGGTGACTCATGACCACCGGCAGCCGACCAGACGACCCACCAAGAGACCGGCAGCCGAGTGATGACCATCTACGGGACTGGCACAAGCATGGCGCCTACTTACGGGACTGGCGTTCGCCTGTTGACCTGCTACGGAACGCTACGGGCCGCACGCAACCGTGGCCGATTTTACTTGGGGATTTCGGCCTTAAAATTGGAGATCGGGCAGGGCTTTGGGGCACTGCCTTTTGGCCCGATCAAGGCCGAAATGAGGGGCCCCCAAGTCAAATCGGCCACTCCAACGACGCAAATCGCCTGGTGAGCACGCTGGAACCCGCGGCAACCGGGAGACCCCCGACCCCGACCAAACTCAGCCCAGACGAAACCCCAGCCGAACCCAGCCAAAGCCGAAACCCCAGCCAAAGCCAAACCCCAGGACCTACCCCACCACCAACTCGGCCCACACCGTCTTCCCGTCGGCGTCCGGTGCCACGCCCCACTCCGCGCTCAGCGCGTTCACGATGATCATCCCTCGCCCGCGCGGCGATTCCGGGCTCACCGGTCTCACCACCGGCATCGCTCCGGAGCGGTCGTGCACCTCGATGCGCACGCCGTTCTCCGTTCGGGTCACCGTGAGGCGCAGTGGCCCTTCGGCGTGGTCCGCCCCGTTGGACACCAGTTCGGTGACCACCAGTGCGGCGTCGTCCGCGAACTCCTCCGGCAGGCCCCAGTTCGTGACCGCTTCGTCGACCAGTCGTCGAGCCCGCGAGCACGAGCCGGACTCCGCCGGGAGCACGACGGCGACGGGTGTCGCTGGTTCGTTCAGCACATCCCGCTCCCCGCTCGCCCTTGATCGGCCGGACCGCATCGTCGCACATCCACCGGATGGTTCGCCGCTTCGGCCACCCGGTGCTCGCGCCGGGGTGGGTCTTGCTGCACGATCTCCTAGGTCGCGACGTCGGTCGTGTGGAAGGACGCGGGGACGATGGACTTGCAGGTGCGCAGTGAGGTCCACGGCGAGTGGGAGGTCGTGGTCGTGTCCGGCGAGCTCGACGCCGAGACCGTTCCCACCTTGTCCGACCACCTGGAACGCGTCGCGGCGTCGCGGCTGGTCGTGGATCTCGCCGAGGTGAGGTTCATGGATTCCACCGGGTTGGCGCTGCTGGTCGACTGGCACCGGCGGTTGGACGGGTCGTTCCGGTTGGCCGCGCCGCGGCCCGCGGTGCACAAGCTGTTCCGCCTGACCGACCTCACCGGGGTGATGAGCATCCACGACTCGGTCGGCCAGGCGACGGAGGCCTAGGAGACCTCGCCCATCCCGAGGTAGTAGGCGATCAGCCGGAGCAGGTGGTCGGTGTCGACCGGTTTGGTCACGTAGTCCGTGGCCCCGGACGCCAGGCTCTTCTCCCGGTCGCCCTTCATCGCCTTCGCGGTCACCGCGATGACCGGCAGGTCCTCGTAGTGCTCCATCGCCCTGATCGCGGCCATGGTCGCGTTGCCGTCCAGTTCCGGCATCATGATGTCCATCAGCACGAGCGTCACGTCGTCGTACTGCTCCAGCGCCCGCACGCCCGCGATGCCGTTGTCGGCGTAGATCACCTGCAACCCGTGCAGCTCCAGCACGCTCGTCAGCGCGAACACGTTGCGCAGGTCGTCGTCGACGACCAGCACCTTCTCGCCGTGGAACCGGGTCGGCGCGGCGGGCAGCGCGGCGGGCGCGACCAGCGTCGCGGGGACGACGGCGGTCGCGGTCCGCGCCGGGCCGGGGTGGCTGACGGGCGCGGGCTCCGGCGCTTCCGGCAGCGGGGCGGGCAGGTCCACGGGCTGCGCGTTGCGCACCAGCGGCAGGTACAGCGTGAACGTGCTGCCGATGCCCGGTTCGCTGCGCACGTTCAGCCTGCCGTTGAGCAGCTGCGACAGCTCGCGGCTGATCGACAGGCCCAGGCCGGTGCCGCCGTACTTGCGGCTGGTGGTGCCGTCGGCCTGCTGGAACGCCTCGAAGATCACCGACAGCTTGTCCGCCGGGATGCCGATGCCGGTGTCGCGGACGTCGAACGCGAGCATCGACGTCGTGCGCGGCCACGCCACGTCCGGCGCTTCCTGCGGCTGCGCGTGCCGGATGTGCAGGTCGATCCCGCCCTCGTGGGTGAACTTGACCGCGTTGGACAGCAGGTTGCGCAGGATCTGCTGCAACCGGTGCTCGTCGGTGTGCAGGGTGACGGGCACGTCCGGTTCCACGCTGATGTGGAACTCCAGGCCCTTCTCCGCCGTCAGCGGCAGGCACAGCGCCTCGACGTAGCGGACCAGCTCGGCCACGCGCACCGGCTCGGCCTGCACCTGCATGTGCCCGGCCTCGACCTTCGTCAGGTCCAGGATGTCGTCGATGAGCTGGAGCAGGTCGCTGCCCGAGGAGTGGATCGTGCGGGCGAACTCGACCTGCTTGGGGTTGAGGTTGCCGTCCAGGTTGTCGGCCAGCAGCTTCGCCAGGATCAGCAGGCTGTTCAACGGGGTCCGCAGCTCGTGCGACATGTTGGCCATGAACTCGGACTTGTACTTCGACGCCGACGACAGCTGCTTCGCCCGGTCCTCCAGCTCGGCCGACCCGGCCCGCAGCTCCTGCGCGAGGCGCTGCGACTCGGCCAGCAGCGCGTCCGTGCGGGCGTTGGCCAGCATGGTGTTCACGTTGACGCCGATGTTCTCCTTGAGCTGCTCCAGCAGGTCGAGGTGCACGTCGGTGAACTCGTTGAGCGTCGCCAGCTCGATCACGCCGAGCGTTTCGCCCTGGAACAGCACGGGCAGGATGATCAGGTGCGCGGGCGTCGACGAGCCGAGGCCCGACGACACCGTCAGGTAGCCCGGCGGCACGCCCGTGACCAGGATGGTCTTCTTCTCCAGCGCCGCCTGCCCGACCAGCGACTCGCCCGGCGCGAACCGCACCACGCGGCCGTCCGGCCTGCCGTAGCCGTAGCTCGCGGTCAGCTCGAAACCCTCCTGCTGGAACAGGAAGAACGCGCCCTGCTGCGCCGACACCAGCGGCGTCAGCTCGGACATGATCAGCGACGCGACCGCGTGCAGGTCGCGGTGGCCCTGCATCAACCCCGACAGCCTGGCCAGGTTCGTCTTGAGCCAGTCCTGCTCCTGGTTGGTGCGGGTCGTCTCCTTGAGGTTGCCGATCATCTGGTTGACGTTGTCCTTGAGCTCCGCCAGCTCGCCGGACGCCTCCACGGTGATCTGCCGGGTCAGGTCGCCCGCCGTCACCGCCGTCGCCACGGCCGCGATCGCGCGGACCTGCGTGGTCAGGTTGCTGGCGAGCTGGTTCACGCTCTCGGTCAGCTTCTGCCACGTGCCGGACACGCCGTCCACCTCGGCCTGGCCGCCGAGCCGCCCTTCCGTGCCGACCTCGCGCGCGACCCGCGTGACCTCGCCCGCGAACGACGAGAGCTGGTCGACCATCGTGTTGATGGTCGTCTTCAGCTCCAGGATCTCGCCCCGCGCGTCGACGTCGATCTTCTTCGACAGGTCGCCGCGTGCCACCGCCGTGGTGACCTGGGCGATGTTGCGGACCTGGTTGGTCAGGTTGCCCGCCATGAAGTTCACGTTGTCGGTCAGGTCTTTCCACGTGCCCGCCACGTTCGGCACCCGCGCCTGGCCGCCGAGGATGCCCTCGGTGCCGACCTCGCGCGCCACGCGCGTCACCTCGTCGCCGAACGCCCGCAGCGTGTCGACCATGCCGTTGATCGTCTCGGCGAGCGCCCGCACCTCGCCCTTGGCCTCGACGGTGATCTTCTTGGAGAGGTCGCCGTTCGCGACCGCCGTGGCGACGGTGGCGATGTTGCGGACCTGCCCGGACAGGTTGTCCGCCATGGAGTTCACGTTGTCCGTGAGGTTCTTCCACGTGCCCGCGACGCCCGGCACCTTCGCCTGCCCGCCGAGCCGCCCGTCCGTGCCGACCTCGCGCGCCACGCGCGTCACCTCGTCGGCGAACGACGACAGCTGGTCGACCATCGTGTTGATCGTGCTCTTGAGCTCCAGGATCTCGCCGCGCGCGTCCACGGTGATCTTCTGCGACAGGTCGCCGCCCGCGACCGCCGTCGTCACCTGGGCGATGCTGCGCACCTGCGCGGTGAGGTTGTCGGCCATCGAGTTCACGTTGTCCGTCAACGCTTTCCACGTGCCCGCGACGCCCGGCACCTGCGCCTGGCCGCCCAGCCGCCCCTCGGTGCCGACCTCGCGCGCCACCCGGTTGACCTCGTCCGCGAAGGACGAGAGCTGGTCGACCATCGTGTTCAGCGTGGTCTTGAGCTCGAGGATCTCGCCCTTGGCGTTGACGGTGATCTTCTGCGACAGGTCGCCCTGCGCCACCGCCGTCGCGACCTGGGCGATGTTGCGGACCTGGCTGGTCAGGTTGCCCGCCATGAAGTTCACCGAGTCGGTGAGGTCGCGCCAGGTGCCCGCGACGCCGGGGACCGTCGCCTGGCCGCCGAGCCGCCCGTCGCTGCCGACCTCGCGGGCCACGCGCGTCACCTCGCCCGCGAAGGACGAGAGCTGGTCGACCATCGTGTTGAGGGTGCTCTTGAGTTCGAGGATCTCGCCGCGCGCGTCGACGTCGATCTTCTGCGAGAGGTCGCCGCGCGCCACGGCCGTGGTGACCTGGGCGATGTTGCGGACCTGGCTGGTCAGGTTGCCCGCCATCGAGTTCACCGAGTCGGTGAGGTCGCGCCACGTGCCCGCCACGCCCGGCACCTGCGCCTGCCCGCCGAGCCGCCCGTCGCTGCCCACCTCGCGCGCGACACGGGTGACCTCGCCCGCGAACGACGACAGCTGGTCCACCATCGTGTTCAACGTCGTCTTGAGTTCGAGGATCTCGCCGCGAGCGTCCACGTCGATCTTCTGCGAGAGGTCGCCCCGCGCCACGGCCGTGGCCACCTGGGCGATGTTGCGGACCTGGCTGGTCAGGTTGCCCGCCATGAAGTTCACCGAGTCGGTCAGGTCGCGCCACGTGCCGCCGACGCCGGGCACCTGCGCCTGGCCGCCGAGGATGCCGTCGGTGCCGACCTCCACCGCCACGCGCGTCACCTCGCCCGCGAACGAGGAGAGCTGGTCCACCATCGTGTTGAGGGTGTCCTTCAGCTCCAGCATCTCGCCCGCGACCGTCACGGTGATCTTCTGCGTCAGGTCGCCCTGCGCCACCGCCGTCGCGACCTGCGCGATGTCGCGCACCTGCGCGGTGAGGTTGCCGGACATGAAGTTGACCGAGTCGGTCAGGTCCTTCCAGATGCCCGCCACGCCCGGCAGTTCGGCCTGCCCGCCCAGCCGACCGTCCGTGCCGATCTCGCGCGCCACGCGGGTGACCTCGCCCGCGAACGTCCGCAGCGTCGCCGTCATCGAGTTGAACGTCTCCGCCAGCGCCGCCAGGTCGCCGCGCGCGGTGACCTGGATCTGCTGCGTCAGGTCGCCGTCCGCGACCGCGGCGAGCACGCGGCTCAGCTCGGTGGTCGGCCGCATCAGGTCTTCCAGCAGGCCGTTCACCGACTCCGTGGCCAGCGCCCAGCCCGCCTGCCCGTCGTCGGGGGTCAGCCGCTCGTCCAGCCGTCCCTCCTGCCCGACGGCCTGCCGCACCCGCACCAGTTCGCCGACCAGCCACTGGTTGCGCCCGGCTATGTCGTTGAACACCTCGGCGAGCTCGGCGGCGACACCACTGCCCGCGGGCACCAGCCTGCGGCGGAAGTTGCCGTCCCGCATGTCCCGCATGGCGGCGAGCACGCGTTCCAGCGCCGCGTCGCCCGTCACGTCGGTGTCGTCCAGCCCCGTCGTCAACACAGCCTCCGCGAGAATCGGCGATCTGCCACCAGCCTCCCACGACCCGGTCCGATAGGTTGAAGACCGGCCGCCACCGACCCCCACACCTCAGGAGCACAGCCGATGGCCCAGGGGCACCGTGTGGACGCGGAAGCACCCGGAATCGGCCTGCCCGCCTGGCGGCTGCTGGTCGACGGCCTGCGCGAGGCCGTGGCCGTCGTGGACCCGACCGACACCGTGGCCTTGGTGAACCCCGCCGCGGTGGAGCTGTACCCGGACCTGTCGCCGGGCGACCGGCTGACGGTCGCGGCCCGCCGCCAGGACATGGGCGACGGCTGGACCGCCTGCTACCTCGACCCGCCGGTCGGCTGGGACACCGCGTTCCTGGACGAGGCCCTGCGCAGGCTCTCCGCGGCCACCGACCGCCCGGACACGCTGCGCGCCATCGTCGAACTGGCGCTGGCCCACCTCGCGGACCAGTGCGCCGTGATCGTGCCCGCGCCGCGCGGCCGGGTCGAGTGGTGGTTCGGCGCGAAGGGCTCCGGCGAGGTCGCCCGCGCCCGCACGACCCGCCAGTCCGCGGGCGTGGTGACCGGCCTGCTCGACGTGCTGGACGGCGCGGTCGGCCACGCCGAGTTCGGCCAGGAGGCCACCCCGGACCTGCCCGTGGACTTCGGCGAGCCCGGATCCGCGCACGCCGTGCCGCTGATCCGCAACGGCGCCTCGCTGGGCACGCTGGTGCTGATCCGCCGCGTGCCGCGCGAACCGTTCACCGCCGCCGAGGTCGAGTCCGTCCGCCGCTACGGCGACCACGCCGCCCGCGCGCTGGAGGCCGCGACCCGGCACGGCGAGCAGAGCAGGGTCGTCGAGGTCCTGCGCGCCGACCTGCTGCCGTCCACGCTGCCCGACGTGCCGGGCACGCTGCTCGCGGCCGGCTACCACCCGGCGGCCCGCCGCGCCGGGGTCGGCGGCGACTTCTACGACGTGCACCTGCGCGAGGACGGCACCGCGACCTTCGTGCTCGGCGACGTGTGCGGCAACGGGCTGGAGGCCGCCGTCCACTCCGGCCGCGTGCGGCGCTCGCTGCACACGCTGCTGCTGGTCGAGCAGCGCCCCGCGCAACTGCTGTACCTGCTCAACGCCGCGCTGGTGGCGGCGGGCAGCAAACTGTTCACCACGCTCGTCGTGGGCACCCTCGCGCAGACCGACGACGGCGGCCTGCGGCTGACCGTCGCGTCCGGCGGCCACCCGCCGCCGGTCGTGCTGCGGGCGAACGGCACGGTCGAGGAGGTCGTCGCGCGCGGCGGCATCGTCGGCGTGCTGTCGGACGTGCGGTTCCAGGAGACGTCGGTCGTGGTCAAGCCGGGGGAGACGATGCTGCTCTACAGCGACGGCATCACCGAGGCCCGCGCCGAGTCCGACCGCGAGGAGCTGTTCGGCGAGGAACGCCTGCAAGCCGTCGTCGGCGAGTGCGCTGGCCTGCGCGCCGACGCGACCGTGGACGTGGTCCGCCGCGCCGTCTTCGACTGGCTGGGCCCGTCCGAGCACGACGACATCACCCTGCTCGCCGTGCAGGCTGCGCCGACGGGCTGACCACCGGGAGGGCTGGATGGATCCGGACAACGCGGTCGTGCGGCTGTGTGGCGAGGGGATGCGCGCCGAGGCCGAGGGCCGGACCGACGACGCCCGCCGCCTGTTCACCGAGGCGTGGGACGCCGCGACCGACGACTACGAGGCGTGCGTCGCGGCGCACTACCTCGCCCGGCACCAGGAGACGCCCGAGGACGTCCTGCGCTGGAACGTGGAGTGCCTGGAGCGGGCCGACGAGGTCGGCGACGAGCGGGTGCGCGGCTTCTACCCGTCGCTGCACCTGACCATCGCCAAGGCCCAGCGCGACCTGGGCGACGACGCCGAGGCCCGCCGCCACTACGCGGCCGCCGCCGAGCGGGTGGCCGACCTGCCCGCCGGGCCGTACGGCGACGGGATCCGGTTCGCGGTCGCCGAGGGGCTGCGCGCCACCGGCCGGTCCGACCTGGACGGTCCGCCCGAGCTGGAGACCCTGGTGGCGAGGCTGTGCGCCCGCGCCGACCTGAAGGCACTGGGCCTGCTGCTGCCCGCCCACCTGGGCAACCTCGGCTCCCAGGAGGACTGGACGCGGCTGCTGACGGCGGCGCAGATGGTGCACGCGAGCCGGTCGCTGCCGGACGAGGACCAGGAACTGCTGGGACGCGCGCTCGGGGCCGTGACCGCGCTCGTCGTGGCCGCGCAGGGCTAGAGCCACGCCCCGGCGGTGCGCCGGGCGAAGTCGGCGAACGTGGTCGGCGGCGTCCCGGTGACCTCCTCGACCGTCCTGTTCGGACGGGAGCCCGCGCCCGAGGCGATGGTCGCGGTCAACGTCCGCAGCACGTCGGCGTACTCGGCCGCCACACCCGCTGCGACACTGGCGTCGATCCACACTTCACGGTCGATGTCGTGGTGCCGCAAGGGTTTCCCGGTCGCCGCCGCGATGAGCGCGGCGGCCTCGGCCACGGTGAGCGCCTCCGGCCCGGTGATCTCGTAGGCCGCGCCCGCGTGCGCCTCGGGGAGGGCCAGCGTCTCGGCGGCCACGGCGGCGATGTCCTCGACGTCGACGAACGCCTCCGCCCCCTCGCCCGTGGGCACCACGACCTCCCCGCCGACGGGCTTGAGGAACGTTTCGCTGAAGTTCTGCATGAACCACGCCGGCCGCAGCAGGGAGTGGGTGGGGGTGTCGCGGCCGAGCAGGTCGAGTTCGACGGCCCGCAACGGCGTCCACGGCGGGGCCTGGCCGACGCCGTAGGCGCTCAGGAACGTGACGTGGCGGACGCCCGCGGCCTCCGCGAGGTCGAGGAACGCCGACACCGAGCCCGCGTAGTCCAGCCGCATGACCGGCGGGACGAGGTAGAGGCGGTCGACGCCCGCCAGCGCTGGGCCGTGGGTGCTCGGGTCGTCCCAGTCGAACCGGACGTCGCCGCCCGCGCGGGCGGCGGTGCGGACGTCGAGCCCGCGCTTCGTGAGGGCCGTGGCGACTCGGGAGCCGGTCTTGCCGGTGCTCGCGAGCACCAGGACGGTAGTGGTCATGGAGCCAGCCTGGCGGGCACGGGTGAGCGGATCAATGCGCTTGACGCTGTGTTCTTTGTGCAGAACGCTCACGCCGTGGACGTCCTGCAAGACCACCTGGTCCGCGCCCGCGCGTCCGGCGGCGTCTTCGCGCGGTCGACCGCCGAACCCCCGTGGGGCCTGCACCTGCCCGGCACGATCCCGCTCACCGTGCACGCGGTCGTCCAGGGCCGGATGTGGCTGTGGTTCGACGACCCGAGCGAGGCGATCGAACTCGCGCCCGGAGACGTGGCGCTCGTCCGCGGCGGTCAGGACCACTTCGCGGCCCACCGGCCCGGTGCGGCCTGCGTGCCGCACGAGGTGTTCCAGGCCCGGCACGCGGACGACGCCCCGGTGCACGGGGCGAGCGTGTTCCTCTGCGGGGCGTACACGCTGTCCGGCGACGTCGGCCGCGGCCTGCTCGAAGCCCTGCCGCCGGTGCTGAGCCTGTCCGCCGCCGCGGACGACCCGCTGCACGCCGTGATCGCCCTGCTGTCCGCCGAGCTGACCGCCCCAGCGCCCGGTAGGCAGACCGTGCTGGACCGGCTCCTGGACGTCCTGCTGGTGCTGGCGATCCGCGCCTGCTTCCAGAACGGCGACCACGCGCCCCGCTGGTACACCGCCGCGGCCGACCCGCGCCTCGGCCCGGCCCTCGGCGCGCTGCACGCCGACGCCGCCCACCCGTGGACCGTGCCGGAACTGGCCGGGATCAGCGGCCTGTCACGGGCCGCGTTCGCGCGGATCTTCCAGCTCGCGCTCGGCCGGTCGCCCATGCGGTACCTGACCGAGTGGCGCATGACGCTCGCCCGCGACCACCTGCGGACCGGTGACCTGACGCTCGCGCAGATCGGCGCCCGCACCGGTTACGCCTCGCCCTACGCCTTCGCGACGGCCTTCCGCCGCCACCACGGCGTCCCGCCCGGCCAGTGGCGGCGGGGCTCGCGCTGAGCGCCGGTCAGCTGGGCACCGAGGCCCAGAACTCCCGGAGCAGGTCCGCGGCCGTGCGCGGGTCCTGCGCCATCCACGCGTGCCCCAGGCCTTCCGGCCGGACGACCCGCGCGCCGGCGGTCTCGGCCGTGCGGCCGGACAGCACGGGGTCGTTGAAGGGATCGGCGGTCGGGATGACGACGAGTCCCGGCGCCCGCCGTGCGGCCGGGAGGTCCGCGCCCCAGTCGGCGTGCAGGTTGGGCACGGAGGACCGGTAGAGGGCGAGGATGCAGGTGTTCATCGTCTCGTCGTTGGCCGCGCCGATCTCCTCGGCGAGAGCGGGCGGGACGGCCAGGTTGCGCAACCGTCCGGGGAAGCTCTTGGGGGAGTCGGGCGGCGCGGCGGTCGCGTCGGCCAACGCCGCCTCACCCTCGCCGGGCGTCTGCCAGGTCCGCGCGGCCGCGTGCCAGACGTAGTCGGGCTGGTAGCAGGAGACGATGTCGGCCGCCCAGCTCCGCAGCGGCACGGACGTCGCGCTCGCGATCCGCAGCGCCAGCAGCGAGCCCCAGTCGTGGCCGACCAGGTCGATCGGCCCGTCGACCTGCCGCAACCGTTGTTCGAGCCACTCGGCGTAGGCGTCCTTGGTGGCGCTGAACCCCTCCGGGGTGGGGCGGCCGAACCCCGGCAGGCCGAGGCTGATCGACCCCGGCACCAGCTCCCGCACGCCGTCCCAGATCCTGCCGGTCTCCGGCACCCCGTGGACGAACACCGCCGTCATGTCCTCACCGATCCCTTCGTCTCGTCATGAGCAAAGTAACTTAACTACTGACTCAACGGCGACTCGGCTGAGAAGAGGTCAGGTGTCACGGCAAATAGCTCAT
The DNA here is from genome assembly GCF_042738955.1 of Umezawaea sp. NPDC059074. Lineage (NCBI taxonomy): Bacteria > Bacillati > Actinomycetota > Actinomycetes > Pseudonocardiales > Pseudonocardiaceae > Umezawaea > Umezawaea sp. NPDC059074. The sequence goes on along the minus strand of NZ_JBHYHC010000005.1, from coordinate 17,612 downwards.
GACGACCCGTACCATGCCGACCATGGCTCCGCCCGACGCCGCGACCCGGCTGCTCGCCTTCGTCAACACGCGTGTCCGCGGCGACGACGGGGCGTGGACCCTCGACACCCCCGCGCTGGCGGGCTGGCTCGGGGACCGCTGTGAGCCGGTCACCGACGCCGACGCCGCCACCGCCGGGGAACTGCGGGCCGCGCTCGTCGCCCTGCTGCTGGCCCACGCGGGCCACGACGACCCCGCCGCGCTCGCCGCGGCCGAGGAGCACCTGCGGCGCTGCGGCAGGTCCTACCCGTTGACGGCCGTGGTCACCGTCGGCGGCGTGGAGCTCGTCCCGGCCCAGGACGGGGTGGCGGGCCGGTTCGGCGGGCTGCTCGCGGCCGTGGACGACCTCGTCCGCCGCGACGCGTGGACGCGGGTGAAGGCCTGCCGGAACCCGCCGTGCGGACTGGGTTTCTACGACCGGACCCGCAACCTCTCGGCGCGCTACTGCGATCCCCGGACCTGCGGGGCACGGGTGGCCGCCCGCGCCTACCGCGACCGCAGGTCGACCGGGTAGAGGGCTTCCTCGGCCCGCTCGGGGCTGCCCTCTGCGAGGCCGCGGTCGATCGCGCGCCGGGACCCGAGCCACAGGCCGACCCCGACGAGGAACACCAGGACCTCCGTCGCGGTCAGCGCCCAGACGATCCCCGCCAAGCCGAACCAGAGGTTGCCCAGCACCACGATCGGCAGGAACAGCAGGCCCTGCGCCACCGACATCACGATCGCCGCCGACGACCGCCCCGCGGCCTGGAACAGCGACGTGAAGAGGCCGGTGAAGCCGTTCACGATCATGGCCACGAGCTGCGCGGTGAGGATCGTGACGCCGATCGCGAGGACCGAGCCGTCGGCCGAGAACGCGCTGAACACCTGCTCGCGGAACAGGAACACGGTCGTCGAGAACACCAGGGCGATGCCGCCGACCGCGAGCGCGGACCCGCGCAGCGCCGCCATGAGCCTGCCCCGGTCGCCCTTGCCGTAGGAGTAGGCGAGCAGCGGCAGCACGCCGAGCGTCACGCCCATCACCAGGAACTCCGGCACCTGCGCGATGCGGACCGCGATGCCCATCGCCGCGAGCGCGCTGTCGCCGTAGGCGGCCGCGAGGTTGTTGAGCGCCAACGAGGTCACGATGATGAAGGACGCCTGGAGCAGTTCGCCGACGCCCACGCCGAAGACCGGCCTCACCACCGCGGGCGAGAGCGTGAACCACCGCGGCGCGAGGCTCACGTGCTCGCTGTGCCGGTGCAGCCAGAGCGCGAAGTAGGCGACGACGCCGAGGTTCGCCAGGCCCATCGCCAGCGCCGCGCCCGCGACGCCCCAGTGCAGCACCAGGATGAACAGGACGTCGAGCACGACGTTCGCGACGGTGGACCCGATGAGGCCCACCATCACCTGGCGCGCGGCGCCTTCCGCCCGCACGAGCTGTTCGAGGCAGAACGCGGCGGCCAGCACGGGGACGAAGGCGAGCATCACGCCGACGTAGGCGGTGGTCGCGGGCACGGCGGTGGCGTCCGCGCCGAGCAGTGCCACGAGCGGGTCCAGCAGGAGCAGCCCGACGCCGCCGAACACGGCCCCGGCGATCGCCGCCCCCCAGACGGCGAACGACGAGACGTGCTTGATCCCGTCCGCCTTCGTCGGGTCGTGCTCGGCCGCGCCGAGCAGCCGGGGGTTGAGTGCGCCGCCGCCGACGCCGAACACGCCGCCGACGGCCATGACCAGGCCGAGGATCGGCGCGCCGAACGTGATGGCGGCGAGCAGCGCGGTGTCGTGCTGCGAGCCGACGAAACCGGCGTTGACCAGGTTGTAGACGGCTCCGACGATCATCGCGGCCGCCATCGGCACGCACAGGTGCACGAGGGCGCGGAGGATCGGCGCGGCCGAGAGGTACCAGCGGTTGGTGCCGACGACGTCGGTCTTCTCTGGAGGTTCGAGCGTGGTGGTCTTCATGGCGGTGGCTCCGTTCGGGCACGGTCGAGCGCGCCGACGGACGGCCGGCGGGGCGACGGGGGAGTGGGTGGGCGGTGCTCCGCCCTGTGGTTAGAACACTAACTGTTCGACTTCTAACTGTCAACGCTCGAACTGACCGGATGGCACGGGTTCGCCTTCCGGTGAGTGGATTTCGGACTGGCCCGACCCGCGTGTCCCAGGTAATGTTCGCTCTACGGATACATGTTCGCTATGCGAACGCCAGAACGGGCAGGCGAACCGAGGAGACCCATGGCCACCATCGCGCCGCTGGCGCAGGCCGTGTCCCAGGTAGTCCACGACGGGGACACGGTCGCCTTCGAAGGTTTCACACACCTCATCCCCTTCGCGGCGGGCCACGAGGTGATCCGGCAGGGCAGGCGCGACCTCACCTTGGTCCGCATGACGCCGGACGTCATCTACGACCAGCTCATCGGCGCGGGCTGCGCCCGCAAGCTCGTCTTCTCCTGGGGCGGCAACCCCGGCGTCGGCTCGCTGCACCGCTTCCGCGACGCCGTCCAGAACGGCTGGCCCGTGCCGCTCGAACTGGAGGAGCACAGCCACGCGGGCATGGCCAACCGGTACGTGGCCGCCGCGTCCGGCCTGCCCTTCGCCGTCCTGCGCGGGTACGTCGGCACGGACCTGCCGAAGCAGACGGACAACATCAAGTCGATCACCTGCCCGTTCACCGGCGAGGTCCTCACCGCCGTGCCCGCGCTCAAGCTCGACTCGGCCGTCATCCACGCCCAGCGCGCGGACCGCAAGGGCAACGTGCAGCTCTGGGGCATCACCGGCGTGCAGAAGGAGGCGGTGCTGGCCGCGACCCGGTCGCTGGTCACCGTCGAGGAGATCGTCGACGAGCTGGAGCCGCGGCCCGGCGCGGTCGTGCTGCCGTCCTGGGTCGTGGACTACGTGGCCGAGGCCCCCGGCGGCGCGCACCCGTCCTACGCGCACGACTACTCGACCCGCGACAACGCCTACTACCAGCGCTGGGACGCCATCAGCAAGGACCGCGAGTCCTTCCGGACCTGGTTGGAGGGCGTCGCGTGAGCGACTACACGGCGGACGAGATGATGACGGTCGCCGCCGCGCGGGCCCTGGCGGACGGCGCGGTCTGCTTCGTCGGCATCGGCCTGCCCAGCACGGCGGCGAACCTGGCCCGCCGCACCCACGCGCCGGACCTCGTGCTGATCTACGAGTCCGGCACCATCGGCTCCAAGCCCGCGACGCTGCCGCTGTCCATCGGGGACGGCGTGCTGGCGGACTCGGCGGACAGCCTCGTGAGCGTCCCGGAGATCTTCAACTACTGGCTCCAGCCCGGCCGCGTCGACGTCGGCTTCCTGGGCGCGGCGCAGCTCGACCGGTTCGCGAACATCAACACCACGGTCATCGGCGACGACTACCGCGACCCGAAGGTCCGCCTGCCCGGCGCGGGTGGCGCACCGGAGATCGCCGCGTCCTGCCGGGAGGTCTTCATGATCGTCCGGCAGAACCCGCGCGCGTTCGTGGAGCGGGTGGACTTCGTGACCTCGCTGGGGTTCGGCGGCGGCAAGGGCGACCGCGAGCGGCTCGGCCTGCGCGGCAAGGGCCCGCAGCTGGTGATCACCGACCTGGGCGTGCTGCGGCCGGACCCGGAGACGTGCGAGCTGACCCTCACCCACCTGCACCCCGGCGTCGACCTGGCCACGGCCAAGGCGAACACCGGCTGGGACCTCAAGGTCTCCGCCGACCTCGGCACCACCGCCGCGCCCACCGAGCAGGAGCTGTCCGCCCTGCGCGACCTCACCGCCTGAAGGAGAGTTCCCCGTGCCCGCCGAGACCAGGCGCCTGCCGCGCTTCCGGCCCGACCACGAGTCGCACCCGCCGGTGTCCTTCCCCGAGTACAAGTCCAACGTCGCCAGGGCGCCGAAGCACCCGCTCGTCCTGCTGCCCCAACGCCTCGGCGAGATCACCGGGCCGCTGCTGGGGGAGGAGCGCGTCGGCCGGTACGACAACGACCTCACCATCCAGCACGCCGAGGAGCCGCAGGGGCAGCGGATCGTGGTCAGCGGCCAGGTGAAGGACGGCGACGGCAGGCCGATCCCGAACACGCTCGTGGAGATCTGGCAGGCCAACGCGGGCGGCCGGTACCGGCACGACCTGGACCGGCACCCGGCCCCGCTGGACCCGAACTTCTCCGGCGTCGGCCGCGCCATGACCGACGCCGACGGGACCTACCGGTTCATCACGATCGCGCCCGGCGCGTACCCGTGGAAGAACCACCACAACGCCTGGCGGCCCGCGCACATCCACTTCTCCGTGTTCGGCACCGCGTTCACCCAGCGGCTGATCACCCAGATGTACTTCCCCGGCGACCCGCTGTTCGACCAGGACCCGATCTTCACCTCAGCCAGGCCCGCCGCGCGGCAGGCGATGGTGGCGGCGTTCGACCTCGACGAGACCGTCCCCGAGTGGGCGCTGGGCTACCGCTGGGACATCGTCCTGCGCGGCACCGACCCGACGCCGTTCGAGGACGAGGAGGACCACGACGATGAGTGACCCGCAAACCACGCCGTCGCAGACCGTGGGCCCGTTCTTCGCGATCGGCCTGCCGTGGGAGGACGGCCCGTTCCTGGTCGCCGAGGGCGCGCCGGACTCCTTCGACGTCGTCGGCAAGGTCGTGGACGGCAACGGCGAGCCGGTGCCGGACGCGCTGATCGAGGTGTGGCAGGCCGACCCGGACGGGCGCTTCGACCACCCCGACGACCCGCGCGGCGCCGTGGCGCTGCCGGGGTTCCGCGGGTTCGGCCGGTGCCCCACCGACGAGAGCGGCCGGTTCCGGTTCCGCACGGTCAAGCCGGGCGCGCTCCCGTCGGCCGACGGCGAGGAGGCGCCGCACCTCAACGTGTCGGTGTTCTGCCGGGGGATGCTGGTCCGGCTGGTGACCCGGATCTACTTCCCCGACGAGCCCGCCAACGCCGAGGACCCGGTCCTCGTCTCGATCGCCGACCCGGCGCGGCGCGGCACGCTGCTCGCGGAGCCGGCCCCGTTCGGCTACCGCTTCGACATCCACCTCCAGGGCGACGATGAAACCGTCTTCTTCGACCTCTGACCTGTTCCGCCCGCTGTTTGGCGACCCGATCGTCGACGCGGAGGTGGGCGACCGGGCGTGGCTGCGGGCCATGCTCGACTTCGAGCGCGCGCTCGCCGTGGTGCAGGCCCGCGCCGGGGTCGTGCCGCACGAGGCCGCGCGGGCGATCGTGGCCGCGGTCGACTCGGCCGTGCCCGACCCGGTGTCGCTGGGCGTCCGCGCGACGGCGTCCGGCAACCCGGTCGTGCCGCTGGTGCGCGACCTCGCCGAGGCGCTGCCCGCGGGGGCGAAGGCGTACGTGCACCACGGGGCCACCAGCCAGGACGTGCTCGACACGGCCGCGTCGCTGGTCGCGTTCCGGGCGCTGCGGCCGATCCTGGACGGGCTCGCGGGGGTCGCGGACGAGTGCGAACGGCTGGCGATCGCCCACCGGGACACGCTGATCGCCGGGCGGACGCTGGCGCAGCAGGCGGTGCCGACGACGTTCGGGCTCAAGTGCGCGGGCTGGCTGGTGGCCGTGGACGAGGTGCGCGACCGGCTCGACGAGGTGCGCGCGACCAGGCTCGCGGTGCAGTTCGGCGGGGCGGCGGGCACGCTGTCCGCGCTCGGCGACGCGGGCGCGGACCTGGTGGACCGGCTCGCCGACGAGCTGGGGCTGGTGGCCCCGGTGCTGCCGTGGCACACCGACCGCACCCGGTTCGCCGAGCTGGCGGGCGCGCTCGGCTCGGCGGCCGGCGTGCTGGCGAAGATCGCGCAGGACGTGGTGCTGCTGGCGCAGACCGAGGTCGGCGAGGTCGCCGAGGCCGACGGCGGCACGTCGTCGGCCATGCCGCACAAGCGGAACCCCGTGCGGGCGGTGCTGGTGGTCGCGTCCGCCCAGCGGGTGCCGGGGCTGGTCGCGACGCTGCTGGCGGCGATGGCGCACGAGCACGAGCGCGCCGCCGGGGCGTGGCACGCCGAGTGGGAGACGACGACCGAGCTGCTCCGGCTGGTCGGCGGCGCGGTCCACGGCACGCGGGAGTTGTTGTCCCGCCTGGAGGTCGACGTCGAGCGGATGCGCCGCAACCTCGACCTGACCGGTGGCCTGCCGCTCGCGGAGAACGTGGCGACGCGGCTCGCGCCCGCGCTCGGCCGGGTCGAGGCGCAGGACCTGGTCGCGGAGGCGTGCCGGGACGCGGTGGCGGGCGGGACGGCGTTGCGGGACGCTCTGATCGCCGACACCAGGGTCGTCGAGCACCTGTCCCCCGAGGAGATCGACGACGCGTTGGACCCGTCGGCGTACCTCGGCAGCGCGGCCGCCTTCGTGGACCGCGCGCTGTCCGCACACCAACGAAAGGCAGAGCGGTGAGACTGCACTACGAACTGAGCGGACCGGAGAATGCCCCCGTGCTCGTGCTGGGCAGCTCGCTCGGCACGACCACCGCCCTCTGGGAGCCGCAGCTGCCCGTGCTGCACGAGTACTTCCGGGTGCTGCGCTTCGACCACCGCGGGCACGGCGGCAGCCCGACCGCCACCGGCCCGTTCACCATCGACGACCTCGGCGACGACGTGCTGGAGCTGGCCGATTCCCTTGGTGTGGAACGGTTCTCCTACTGCGGGCTGTCGCTGGGCGGGATGATCGGCATGTGGCTCGCGGGCCACGCGCCCGAACGGGTGGACCGGCTGGCGCTGTGCTGCACGACCGCGTCCTTCCCGGCGCCGGGACCGTGGCGCGACCGCGCGGCCACCGTCCGCGAGTCCGGCACGGCCGCGATCGCCGACGTGGTCGTCGGCCGGTGGTTCACCCACGCGCTGGCCGAGCGCGAGCCCGAGGTCGTCCAGCGGTTCAAGGACGTGCTGTCCGGCGTCGACGCCGAGAGCTACGCCGGGATCTGCGACGCGCTGGCCGTGATGGACCTGCGGCCCGTGCTGCCCGCGATCCAGGCGTCGACCGTGGTGATCGCCGCCGCCCAGGACGAGGCGACGCCGACGGAGTTCCTGCGGGTGATCGCCGACGCCATCCCGGACGCCGAGCTGTACGTCGTCGGCGACGCCGCCCACCTGGCCAACGTCGAGGCGGCCGACGCCGTGTCGGTGATCCTGCACGGCCACCTGACCACCACCAGAGGGTCCGCCGATGTCCTTCGATGACGGCATGGAGGTGCGCCGCGAGGTGCTCGGCGACGAGCACGTGGACCGAGCGGTCGAGCGGACCGACGAGTTCACGGCGGACTTCCAGGAGCTGATCACCACCTACGCGTGGGGCGAGGTGTGGACGCGACCGGGCCTGGACCGGCGGACCCGGTCGTGCATCACCCTGGCGATGCTCGCCACCCTGCACCACGACGACGAACTGTCCATGCACGTGAAGGCCGCCCTGCGCAACGGGCTGACTCGCGAGGAGATCGGCGAGGTGCTGCTCCAGGTCGCCGTCTACGCGGGCGTGCCCGCCGCGAACCGCGCGTTCGCCGTGGCGCAGCGGACGTTCGCCACCCTGGACGCGTGACCGTGGCCGGGCACTCCTCGGACTTCGTCCAGTCGCTGGAGCGGGGTCTGTCGGTCATCCGGGCGTTCGACGCGGAGCACGCCGAGCTGACGCTGAGCGACGTCGCCCGGAGCACCGGGCTGACCCGCGCCGCCGCACGCCGGTTCCTGCACACGCTCGTCGACCTGGGGTACGTGAGCACCGACGGGCGGCTGTTCGCGCTGCGCCCCAAGGTGCTGGAGCTGGGCTACGCGTACCTGTCCGGGCTGGAGCTGCCCGAGATCGCCTTGCCGCACATGGAGAAGCTCGTCGCGACCGTCCACGAGTCGTCGTCGGTGTCCGTTCTGGACGGTGACGAGGTCGTGTACGTGGCGCGCGTGCCGACCAAGCGGATCATGACGGTGTCGATCACCGTCGGAACGCGCTTTCCCGCCTACGCGACGGCGATGGGGCGGGTGCTGCTGGCGGGGCAGCCGGGGGAGTGGCTCGACGGCTACCTCGCGTCGGTGCGGCTGCTCCCGTTGACCCGCAACACGATCGTCGACGTCGAGGTGCTGCGCGAGGAGTTGCGGGTGATCGGCGAGCGCGGCTGGTCGCTGGTGGACCAGGAGCTGGAGGAGGGGCTGCGGTCGATCGCCGTGCCCGTGCGGCGGGCCGACGGCGCGGTCGTGGCCGCCGTCAACGTCTCCGCGCACGTCGGCCGGGGCGACGCCGCGTCGATCCGCGAGGACCTGTTGCCGCACTTGACCTCCGCCGCGAGGGCCATCGAGGCGGACTTGCGGCGGTAACGCGCTCGTCACGACCGTGACCTAACCGTGAGAGCGCTCCCATTGACCGGGGACCGGATCGCGTGGCACCTTTCGGGCACTTCGAGTCCACGAAAGGTGCCCCATGGACGTGGCTACCGTGAGAGCGCTCCCACCTTCGGGACGCTTACACCGGCTCCAACGCGCGGTGCGGCTTGGCGGGCAGTTCCACCCGGACGGCGTCACCGGGGCGGACCGGGCCGCCGACCAGCACGACGGCCATCACGCCCGCCTTGCGGACCAGGTTGCCCTCGGTGTCCCGGTCCAGCACGGCCTTCATCAACCCCTTGCGGAAGCGGTCCAGCTGGAGGCACGGGTTGCGCAGCCCGGTCACCTCCACGACGGCCTCCCCGCCCAGGTGGAGCCGGGTACCGGTGGGCAGGGCGAGCAGGTCGACGCCCCGCGTGGTGACGTTCTCGCCGACGTCGCCGGGCCGCACCTCGAACCCGGCCGCGCGCAGCTCGTCGTGCAGCTCGCCGTGGACCAGGTGCACCTGGCGCAGGTTCGGCGCGGTGGGATCGCGCTCGACCCGTGACCGGTGCTTGACCGTCACGCCCTGGTGCGCGTCGTCGACCACGCCGAGGCCCGCGAGCAAGCGGATTTCGGCCCGGTTGGGCTTCGTGAACGTGTGCTCCGAGCTGCGGCTCACCGCTTCGACCATCCCCATGGAGGCAACCCTAACCCTGTCCGCCGCAGGCCAGCGGCCGTTTGACGTAGTGGACCGCGCGTCGCCTTTTCGTTACACACCGAGGTATTGACCCCTGGGGTTTCGGCCATGTTAACTGCACCACACCTCTCCCGGAACCGGTTTCGGTACCGGTACCGGGAGCGGGGAAGACGGTAGCGGACCGCATGACGAGGGAGTGCCAGATGCGGGTCACGATCGCCGAGGTCGCCCTCCGCGCCCAGGTGAGCAAGGCGACTGTGTCCCGCGTCCTGAACGGCAAGCCCGATGTGGACGTGACCACCGCGGAGCGCGTCCGGCACGTGATCGACGAGATCGGCTACGTGCCCAGCGCACGCGCGGTCGGCCTCGCACGGGGCCGGGCGCGCACCGTGGGAATGCTGGCCCCGTCGTTGACCTGGCCCTGGATGGGCGAGGTGCTGCAAGGCATAGTCGACACCCTGGAGACCGAGGGCTACGGACTCCTGCTGTACACCGTGAACCGCGGTCCGGACTCGCTCAGCCAGTTCGCCAGCCACGTCTCGGCCAACGCCTTCGACGGGCTGCTGGTGATCGAGCCCCCGGACACCCTCAACTACATCGCCACGCTCTACGCGCAGGGCCTGCCGGTCGTCATGATCGACGACCGCGGCTCGCACCCGCAGTTCCCCTCGGTTGCCACCACCAACCGCGAGGGGGCGCAGGGCGCCGCGCGCCACCTGCTCGCCGCGGGGCGGACCAAGTTCGCCGTCGTCACCGGCCCGATGCAGTTCGGCTGCACCAGGGAGCGGCTCGACGGCTTCCGGGACGCGCTGGCGGCGGTGGGCCTGTCCGTGGACCCCCGTCTCGTGGTCGATGGTGACTTCACCACCGACGGCGGTACGGTGGCCGTCGAGAAGCTGTTGTCGACCGGGATCCCGTTCGACGGCGTCTTCGCGCACAACGACCTCTCCGCGATGGGTGTCCTGCGTGCACTGCGCAAGGCGGGCCGAGACGTGCCCGGTGACGTGTCCGTCGTCGGTTTCGACGACGTGCCGATCGCCTCGCACGCCGAGCCGTCGCTCACCACCGTCCGGCAGCCGCTCCAGGAGATGGGCGTGGCGGCCGCTCGGATGCTGCTCTCCCACTTCGGCGGCGAACCGCTGCCGGAGAAACCACTCGTGCTGCCGACCTCGCTCGTGGTCCGACAGTCAGCTCCACAGATCTAAGCGCACACCCTGTTTTCCGCCGTGCCCGCTGCTTATGGTGGGCCACCCGTTTCACCTTCCTGAGAGCGCTCTCTCATAACCCGCCGGGAGAATTCCATGCAAGGCATACGCCGCAGGACCGCACTCGCGCTGGCAGGCACCATCGCCGTCGCGCTCGTGGCCGCTGCGTGTTCATCGGGTGGTGCCACCAAGTCCGCCGCCAGCGGCGTGCTCACGGTGGGCATGCCGAACGGGCCGCAGACGAACAACAGCAACCCGTTCCTCGCCACGTCGGCGGGCGCGTCGCTCGGGTACCGCTTCATGATCTACGAGCCCCTCGTGCAGACCAACCCGATCGCGCCCTCCGAGAAGGGGACGCCGTGGTTGGCGGAGAAGTGGGAGTGGGCGGACAACTACCAGAAGCTCACGATCACCACCCGCAAGGACGTCAAGTGGAGCGACGACAAGCCCTTCACGGCCGCTGACGTCGCCTTCACGTTCGGCCTGCTCAAGGACAAGTCCGCTCTCAACACCAACGGCCTCCCGATCGCGGGCGCGACCAAGGTGAGCGACACGTCCGCCGAGATCACCTTCAGCAAGCCGCAGTTCGTGAACGAGAACAAGATCCTCAACTCGTTCATCGTGCCCGAGCACATCTGGAAGGACGTGCCGGACCCGACGACCTTCACCAACGAGACGCCCGTCGGCACCGGCCCGTACTCGCTGAAGACCTTCACGCCGCAGACGGTCACGCTGTCCGTGCGGTCGAGCTACTGGCAGGAACTCCCCAAGGTCCCGGAGATCCAGTACACCTCGTACAACGACAACAGCGCGCAGACGACCGCCCTCGCGAGCGGTGCGGCGCAGTGGTCCTACGTGTTCATGCCGAACTTCGAGACCCTGTACGTCAACAAGGACCCGAAGAACCACAAGATCTGGATGCCCGCCGGTCTCGGCATCCACGCCCTGTGGCTGAACACCGCGAAGGCCCCGTTCAACAACGTTGCCGTCCGCAAGGCGCTGAACATGGTGATCGACCGCGAGGTCATCTTCCAGCAGGGCCACTCGAAGCTGTTCCCGAAGGTCGACAACGTCACGGGCATCCCCAGCCCGGCCGGTGACCCCTTCCTGTCCGCCGACTACAAGGGCAAAACCGCCAAGGTCGACGTCGAAGGCGCCAAGAAGGTCCTCACCGAGGCCGGTTACAAGCTCGACGGCGACACGCTGAAGGACCCGTCCGGCGCGCCGGTCACCTTCGCGCTGACCGACCCCGCGGGCTGGTCGGACTACCTGACCGACCTCGACATCATCAAGAACGCGGTCAAGGCCCTCGGCATCACCGCCGAGGTCAAGACGCAGACGGTCGACCAGTGGACGACCGACTTCAACTCCGGCGCGTTCGACGCCACGATGCACTGGACCAACAGCGGCGCGACGCCGTTCGAGACGTACCAGAACATCATGGACGCCTCGGCCAGCAAGCCGATCGGCGAGCCCGCGGCCTCCGCGCAGGGCCGTTTCAACGACCCGGCCGCGACCTCCGCGCTCACCGCCTACGCGTCCGCCCCGGACGACGCCGCCCGCAAGACGAACCTGGACCTGCTCCAGAAGATCTTCGTCGAGCAGGTCCCGGCCATCCCGCTGGTCTCCTCGCCGGTCGGCGCGGAGTACAGCACGAAGTCCTGGATCGGCTGGCCCACCGCCGAGGACCCGTACGCGCCGCCGCAGCCGACGCAGACCAACGCGTTGCAGGTGGTTCTCCGCTTGAAGCCGGCCACCGCGTGACCGGCGAGGTCGTGCTGGCGGCACGTGGTGTCACCAAGCACTTCCCGGTCGCTCGCAAGGGCCGTCAAGTGCTCACCCGCCAGCCACGCGCGGTACACGCGGTGGACGACGTCTCGTTCGACCTGCGCAGAGGACACGTGACCGCGCTGGTCGGGGAGTCGGGCTCGGGAAAATCCACCGTGGCCAGGCTGCTCGCGCAGCTGTACCCGCTGACCTCGGGCGATATCGTTTTGAACGACGTGCCCACGAAGGTGAAGCGGGGGAAGTCGTTCCGGGCTTACTGCAAGCAGGTCCAGATGATCTTCCAGGACCCGTTCGCGTCGCTGAACCCGGTGCACACCATCCGCTACCACCTCACGAGGGCACTTCGGGTGCACCACGGGCGGGTCAAGGGAGAAGAGCTGGAGAAGGGGTTGGCCTCGCTCCTCGAGCGGGTCAACCTCACCCCTCCGGAGCGCTTCCTGGACAAGTACCCGCACGAGTTGTCGGGCGGCCAGCGCCAGCGCGTGGCCATCGCGCGGGCGCTGGGCGCCGACCCGACCGTCCTGCTGGCCGACGAACCGGTGTCGATGCTCGACGTGTCGATCCGGCTCGGCGTGCTGAACCTGCTGCGGGACCTCAAGGAGCGGCTGCACCTGGCCATCCTGTACATCACCCACGACATCGCGTCGGCGCGCTACTTCGCCGACACGACGATGGTGATGTACGCGGGCCAGGTGATCGAGGGCGGTGACAGCGAGACCGTCACGCAGGAGCCCGCTCACCCGTACACGCAGCTGCTGATCAGGTCCGCTCCCGACCCGGAGCGGGCGCACAACGGGGTGCCGACGGTGACGACGGCCCCCGGTGAGCCGCCCAGCCTGATCAGCCCCCCGCCGGGGTGCCGCTTCGCGCCCCGGTGTCCCTACGCCGCGGAGAAGTGCCGCACCGCGACCCCGCCGAAGTTCGACCTCGGCGCGTCGCACTACGCGGCTTGTTGGCTGTACGACTCGGAGACCTCGGACGAGCACCCGCGTCGTGACTCAGTGGAGGTAGGGGCATGAGGTTCCTGCTCCGGCGGGCGTTGTTCTACCTGGTCACGGCCTGGGCCGCGATCACGATCAACTTCATGCTGCCGCGCTTCCTGCCCGGTGACCCCGTGCAGGCGATGATCGCCCGGTTCCAGGGCCGGTTGAGCACGGACGCCATCGCGTCGCTGTACGTCCTCTTCGGACTGGACACGAAGACGAGCATGTTCGAGCAGTACATCACGTACTGGGGCAACCTGTTCAAGGGCGACCTTGGCCTGTCGTTCACCTACTTCCCGACCCCCGTGTCGGAGGTGATCGCGCAGAGCATCCCGTGGACGCTCGCGCTGATGGGCGTCACCACGGTCATCAGCTTCGTGCTGGGCACCATGATCGGCGTCTACGCCGGCTGGAAGCGCGGCTCGTGGATCGACGCGCTGCTGCCGATCACCACGTTCTTCTCGGCCATCCCGTACTTCTGGCTCGGCCTCATCGCCATCTCCGTGTTCGCCGTCGGCTGGGGCCTGTTCCCGGCCGCGGGCGGCTACGAGCCCGGCCTGATCCCGAGCTTCGACTGGGAGTTCATCGGCAGCGCGCTGTACTACTCGGTGCTGCCCGCGCTGACCGTGCTCATCAGCTCGATCGCCGGCTGGATCCTGGGCATGCGCAACATGATGGTGACGGTGTCCTCCGAGGACTACGTGACCGTCGCGCACGCCAAGGGCCTGCCCGAGCGGCGGGTGATGCTCGGCTACGCCGCGCGCAACGCGGTGCTGCCCAGCATCTCCGGTTTCGCGCTGTCGCTCGGGTTCATCGTCGGCGGCACGCTGCTGGTGGAGATGGTGTTCTCCTACCCCGGCATCGGCTACGTCCTGTTCACCGGCGTCAACGCCAAGGACTACCCGTTGATGCAGGGCATCTTCCTCATCATCACGATGGCGGTGCTGGTGGCGAACCTGCTCGCCGACGTCGTGTACCTGATGCTCGACCCGCGCACCCGAAAGGCGGCCTGAGCATGAAGTCTGCCTTGAACGGCAAGACGATCGCCGGTCTGTCCATCATGGGCTTCTTCGTCCTGGTCGCGATCGTGGGCTCGTGGATCGCGCCCTACGACCCGTCCGCGATGAGCAGCGACATCATGACGGAGCCGTCCAGCACGCACTGGTTCGGCACCACGCAGACCGGTCAGGACATCTTCTCCCAGGTGCTCGTCGGCGCCAGGGGCGTGCTGGTCGTCGGTCTCGTGGCGGGTGCCATCGCCACGGCGCTGTCGGTGCTGATCGGCGTGACGGCGGGGTTCCTCGGCGGTGTGGCCGACGAGATCCTCTCCGCGCTGAGCAACATCTTCCTGGTCGTCCCGGCGCTGCCGCTGATCATCATCGTGACCTCGTTCCTGCCGGACGCGGGTGACTTCCTGATCGCGTTCGTGATCAGCGCGACCGGCTGGGCGTGGGGCGCCCGCATCCTGCGCGCCCAGACGTTGTCGTTGCGCCAGCGCGACTACGTCGAGGCGGCGCGGGCCACGGGTGAGCGCACGTGGCGGCTCATCGTGTTCGAGGTCATGCCGAACCTGACGGCGATCATCGCGTCCAGCTTCGTCGGCACGGTCATCTTCGCGGTGCTGTCGGTGATCACGCTGTCCTTCATCGGCGTCGCGAGCGTGTCCAACTGGAACTGGGGCACGATCCTGTTCTGGGCGCAGAACGCGCAGGCGCTGGCGCAGGGCGCGTGGTGGTGGTTCATCCCCGCCGGTCTCTGCATCGCGCTGCTGGGCACCGCCCTCTCGCTGATCAACTTCGGGATCGACGAGTACGTGAACCCCCGGCTGCGGACCACCGCCGGTGGCAGCAAGGTCAAGATGCGCGTCGGTTTCACGCCCGTGCTGAGGCAGGAAGGCGGGCGGTCGTGACCCCCGTGTTGGAGATCCGCGACCTGTCGGTCGACTACGGGCAGGGCAAGGGCGCCGTGCACGCGGTCAGCTCGGTGAACTTGACGCTCAACCGCGGCGAGGTCCTGGGCCTCGCGGGGGAGAGCGGCAGCGGCAAGTCCACGCTGGCCTACGCGATGACCCGGCTGCTCCCGCCGCCGGGACTCATCACCGGCGGCGAGGTGCTGCACCACGGCCGCGACAAGCCGGAGCCCGTGGACGTGCTCGGCCTGACGCCGAAGCAGCTCCGGTCGTTCCGCTGGAACGACATCGCCATCGTGTTCCAGGGCGCCATGAACTCGCTCAACCCCGTCTCGACGGTCTCGTCGCAGCTGGAGGACATCTACCGGGCGCACCGCCCGGAGATGTCGCGGGCGCAGCGCAACAAGCGCAGCACGGAACTCCTGCGGCTGGTCGGCATCTCCGCCGACCGGCTCGGCGCGTACCCGCACCAGCTCTCCGGCGGCATGCGTCAGCGCGTGATGATCGCGATGGCGCTGGCGCTGGACCCCGAGATCATCATCATGGACGAGCCGACCACCGCGCTGGACGTGGTGATGCAGCGGCAGATCCTCGAGCAGATGATGCGGCTGCGCGAGGAGCTCGGCTTCTCCGTCCTGTTCATCACCCACGACATCTCGCTGCTCGTGGAGTTCTCCGACCGGATCGCGATCATGTACGCGGGCCGGATCGTCGAGCAGGCGGCCTCGGAGGACATGTACCGCGCCTCCAGCCACCCCTACAGCAAGGGCCTGCTGGGCTCGTTCCCCGCGCTGCACGGTCCCCGCCGTCCGCTGACCGGCATCCCCGGTTCGCCGCCGGACATGAGGACGGTGCCGTCCGGTTGTCCCTTCCACCCGCGGTGCCCCAGTGCTTTCGACGTGTGCGAGCGGGAGATCCCGGTCCTCGAAAAGCTCGCGGGCACCAACGGCGACAGCAGCCGCAGCGTCGCCTGCTGGCTGAACACCCCTTCCCTATCGGGACATCCTGGAGTTGGAGCGACATGACGATCGTCGGGCAACGTGCCACCGAAGCGACCGCCGAACTGCCGGCGAACTTCCTCTGGGGAGTGGCCACCTCTGCCTACCAGATCGAGGGCGCCGTCGCCGAGGACGGCCGCACACCGTCCATCTGGGACACCTTCTGCCGCGTGCCGGGAGCCGTGATCCGGCAGGAGAACGGCGACGTCGCCTGCGACCACTACCACCGCATGCCGCAGGACGTGGAGCTGATCGCCGGTCTCGGCGTCGACTCCTACCGCTTCTCCATCTCCTGGCCCCGCGTCCAGCCCGGCGGCCGCGGCCCGGTGAACCAGAAGGGCCTGGACTTCTACTCCAGGCTCGTCGACGAACTCCTCGGCAAGGGCATCAAGCCCTGGGTGACCCTGTACCACTGGGACCTCCCGCAGGAGCTCGAGGACGCGGGCGGCTGGCCGGAACGCGACACCGCGTACCGCTTCGCCGAGTACGCGGAGCTGGTGCACGCGGGCCTGGGCGACCGCGTGAAGACGTGGACCACCCTGAACGAGCCGTGGTGCTCCGCCATGCTCGGCTACGACCAGGGCAAGCACGCGCCGGGCATCCAGAACTTCTCGGCGTCGATGCGCGCCGTCCACCACCTGCTGCTGGGCCACGGCCTCGCGGGCCAGGCGTTGCGGGCGGCCGCCACCGAGCCGATCGAGCTGGGCATCACCCTCAACATGGGCACCGCCTCGCCCGCGTCCGACCGCCCCGAGGACGTCGACGCGGCCCGCCGCGCGGACGGCCTCGGCACCCGCATCTACCTCGACCCGCTGGTGAAGGGCCACTACCCCGAAGACGTGGTGGCGGACCTCGAAGCCCGAGGTGCCCTGCTCCCCGTCGAACCGGGCGACCTCGAAATCATCTCCACCCCTCTCGACGTGCTGGGCGTGAACTACTACTCCTCCCACGTCTTCCAGGGCGGCGACCAGCCCCACGAGCCCATCGCGGTCTCCCAGAACCGCCCCGTGACGGCCATGGACTGGGAAATCGTCCCCGAGGGCTTCACCCAGCTCCTGGTCCGCATCTCGAAGGACTACCCCGGCCTCCCGATGGTGATCACGGAGAACGGCGCGGCCTTCGACGACGAGGCGGACGACAACGGCAAGGTCGAGGACGCGGACCGCCTCGCCTACATCAGCGACCACATCGCGGCGGTCGGCAGCGCCGTGGCACAGGGCGCGGACGTCCGCGGCTACTTCGCCTGGTCGCTCATGGACAACTTCGAGTGGGCCTACGGCTACGACAAGCGGTTCGGCATCGTGCGAGTCGACTACGACACGCAGGAACGCACCCTGAAGCGCTCGGCCGAGTGGTACCGCGACACCATCAAGAGCACCAAGGAAAAGTAAGACGCAGAACCAAAACCGCCCGGTGGACCACGGTCCACCGGGCGGTTTTTGGCAACCACAAAAAGACGGATATAAAAAGATAAAAAGACAAAAAGATAATTGGAAAGACACAAAGACCCACGACGAAACCCGAAGCCACCTGATGACCCACCACGGGACAGGAGGCGAAGCCAGTGAGCACCCACGGGACAGAGGACAAAGCTGGTGACCACGCCGGGACTGACGGTCACTGGTGACCAGGCTGGGACTGGCAGGCGCGGGCCACGGAACGTGGCCGATTTGACATGGGGATTTCGGCCTTAAAATTGTGGTCGGGCGGGACTCTCTTTGGAC